>JAADDU010000034.1 GCA_013153755.1 Campylobacterota bacterium
ACACAGTTTCTACATCAATGCAGATAAAAGGTAAACTAGATGACCCAGAAGTTAAAAGCCTAATAGCAAAAGATATTGTAACAGCACCACTAAACATTTTAAAAAGGGCCATTACAAGCCCTTTTGAGCTGTTTAAAAAGAAAAAAGAAAAGTAGTTAGTTATTCATTTCTTAAAACAGTTAAGATATCAACTTCACTTGCTTTTTTTGCAGGATAATAAGAAGATGCTATAACAATTCCAAATGCACCACAAACTATGAGTACAAAGTCTTGCAAACTTAAATCTAATGGTAAAGTGGTAGTTGGATAAACATCTTTAGGTAATGATATTATATCAAATGTGCTTAACACCCATAAGCCACTCATACCAAAGAAGACACCTGCTAAAATACCACCTACACCAATTACAATACCAAGATATAAAAAAACTTTTTTTATTTCTGATTCAGTTGCACCTAAAGATAATAACAATGCAATTTCACTTCTTCTGTTCATCACAGTCATTAAAAGAGAAGATATAATATTTATCGCTGCAATAAGGATAATAAGCATTAAAACGATAAATAAAGATGCTTTTTCCATCTCTAATGCTGCAAAAAAGTTAACATTATCTTCCCACCAGCCTTTAACGGTTACACTTATAGGTAATTTCTTCTTAATCTTTAGTATATCTATATGAGGATTAGTAGAATATATATGAATACCATCATATTGATTTGAAGGGATATGTAGCATAGATTGCATTGATGATAATGTTGTATAACTATATGCTTTATCATAAGCACTAAGACCAGAGTCAAATATAGCTTTAACTTTAAACCTCTTTAGTTTAGGTGTAACAGATAAACCACCCGGTTCTACATTTGTAAATATATACATAAGTTTATCATCTATATAAAGATTAAATTCATCTTTTAGACTTTTACCGATAAGTAGTTCAAATCTTTTAAAATCATGCCCTTTTATAGCTTTTTGTAACACACTATTTACTTGTGCTTCATCCTTAAAGTTTACACCAAAGATATAACCACCTTCGAGTTTGGTTCCACTTCTTGCCATAATTGCTGACTGTACATAAGGACTAAAACTTAAATTTGGAAAATCATGTTGTAATTGTATGAGCAATTCTTCATTTACAGAACCATAAAATTTTGGAATCACAGTTAAAGGGTAGTTCATAATAGTAAGTTTATTTTTAAACTCTTTATCAAAACCATTCATTAGAGCCATAGCTATCAAAAGAACCATAACACCCAAAGAGATACCTAAAAAAGCGAGAAGTGCTGATAAAAAAATGAAAGGTTGCTCCTTGTCAAAGCGTAAAAAACGCTTAACAAGATATGGAATTATTGATTTATTCAAGAAGCAAAAACACCTTTTTTAGGTCCACTTTTACCACAACATTGTTTATATTTTTTACCACTTCCACAAGGACATGGTTCATTTCTTGCAACTTTTTTAGTAGTTACAACTTCTTCTTGTGAGTTTTGAGAATGATTAAGTTTCATCGCTTCTTCATCAAGCTTTCTTTGCATCTCTAACTGCTGAGCCATTTTTGCAGCTTCTTCTTCTGGAGATTCCATTCTAAACTGGATGATTTGTAGTGTTTTTATAGTATTAAATTTTATATCTTTGATGAGTTCAGTAAAGAGATTATAACTCTCTTTTTTATACTCAACAAGAGGGTCTTTTTGATTATATGCACGGAGTCTAATACCTGTTTTCATATTATCCATAGCATATAGATGCTCTCTCCAAGCACCATCTAATTCTTTTAAGTATAGCTCTCTTGCTATATCATGTTGAACTTCTTCTTCTAAAACACTCATCTTATCATCGTAAGATTTTTTAACTATATTAGTGATAGTTTCTAAAAGTTCATCATAATCTAATGAAGAGAATTCTTCTGTATTTACATCAAGATTCACTTCCTCTTTTAGAAGTTCAGACAATTTTTTAAGATTAAAGTCTTCTTTTGCTCCACCATCAAAAATATCACATAGATTTAAAAGGTTTTCTATATACTCTGCTCTTACTTCATCAATCTTAGAGATGATGTCAAAATCTTTGTCTAAAAGTTGATTTCTAAATTTATAAACGATTTTTCTTTGCTCATTTGCAACATCATCATACTCAACAATCTGCTTACGACCCTCATAGTGCATATTTTCAACTTTCATTTGAGCTTTTTCAACTGCACGCGTAACCATTTTTGACTCTATATACTCACCATCTTCAACACCCAGTCTTTCCATAATAGACTTAATCTTATCACTTCCAAAGATACGAAGAAGATTATCTTCTAAAGATAGATAAAATTGAGTAGTACCAGCATCACCTTGACGACCACTACGACCACGAAGTTGGTTATCTATACGGCGATTTTCATGTCTTTCAGTTCCTATGATGTAAAGACCACCAAGCTCTTTTACTTCATCGTTTACTTTTATATCAACACCACGACCAGCCATATTTGTTGCTATAGTTACAGCACCTTTTGCACCTGCATGTTTAATGATTTCACCCTCTTGCTCATGATTTTTTGCATTTAATACAGTATGAGCAATCTTCTCTTTTTTAAGAACTTCATGTAAAACTTCAGATTTTTCGATAGATGCAGTACCTATAAGCACAGGTTGACCAGTAGCAGATAATTTTTTAATAGTTTCTATAACTGCATCAAACTTTTCACCCTCTGTTTTATATATAAGGTCATTTAAGTCTTTTCTTGTAATAGGGATATTTGTAGGGATAGAAACAACATCAAGGTTATAAATCTGAGCAAACTCTGTAGCTTCTGTCTCAGCCGTACCAGTCATACCAGCTAGTTTATCATACATTCTAAAGTAATTTTGAAATGTTATATCTGCTAGTGTTTGAGTTTCCTCTTTTATCTCTACTTTCTCTTTTGCTTCAAGTGCCTGATGAAGACCCTCTGAAAAACGACGCCCTTCACTAAGACGACCAGTAAACTCATCAACTATAACAACCTCACCATCATTTACAACATAATCAACATCTTTTTCAAAAAGATAGTTGGCTTTTAGGGCTTGGTCAAGTGCATGAGGAAGTGAAGAATTCTCAATACTATAAAGATTTTCAACTCCAAAAAGCTCTTCAGCTTTTGTAATCCCTTCCTCTGTTATAAGGATAACTTTATCTTTCTCATCAACTGTAAAATGTTCATCTTTTACTAACTTCATAGCAACAGCATCTGCATCTACATAGTTTTGCAAAGATTTGTTTGTAGGTCCAGATATGATAAGTGGTGTTCTAGCTTCATCTATCAAGATAGAGTCAACTTCATCAACGATAACAAAGTTATGCCCTCTTTGAGCCATCTGGTCTGCTGAGTAAGCCATGTTATCTCTTAGATAGTCAAATCCAAATTCATTATTTGTACCATAAGTTATATCACATTGGTAAGCTTTTATCTTCTCTTGTGGCTCTGAATTACTCTCAAGAACTGTACCAACACTAAAACCTAAAAAGTTATATAAAACTCCCATTTCTGTCGCATCTCTTGATGCTAGGTAATCATTTACAGTAACTAGATGTACACCTTTACCAGTAATAGCGTTTAAGATGATAGGTAGAGTTGCAACAAGTGTTTTACCCTCCCCTGTTTTCATCTCTGCGATTCTACCTTCATGTAAAACCATACCACCTATGAGCTGAACATCAAAATGTCTCATACCCAAAACTCTTTTACTAGCTTCCCTTGTAATAGCAAAAGAATCTTCTAAAATATCTTCTAGAGTCTTTTGTTCATTTAAAACACTTTCTTTTAAAATATTAAAAGATGATTTCAACTCATCGTCACTCATAGCTTCATACTTAGCTTCAAGTGCATTTATACTTTTTACTCTTTTGTTATACTTTTTTAATTCTCTATCATTTGCAGTACCAAATACTTTTCCCATTAATGCCTGTAGCATCTTCAACCTTAGTGCAGACTACTATTTACGCAGTCATTGAAATTGTTGCCATTCTAGCATATTAATAGTAAAAATTTGTATAAGTTAATAAATGAAACTATTTTAATTTGATATAATTTCTAAAACTATGAGGATTTAACATGAAATTTTTTATATTGATATTTACTATATACACGCTAAGTTTTGCTTCTTTTTATAATATTAACTCTTTTGAGGCTGATTTTACACAAAGTGTTACAGATGATAAAAATGTATCTTTAGTATATAATGGTCATCTTATCGCATCTAAACCACAAAATGCTTTATGGAAATATATAAAACCAATAGAAAAAGATGTTTATATAAATAGTTTTGAAGTAACCATAATTGAACCAGAAATCGAGCAAGTCATTATAAGAAAAATAGAGTCTGATTTTGATTTTTTTAACATGTTACAAAATGCAACACAAATTTCTACTAATAAATATGAAGCAAACTATAGAGACTCTCATTTTATTATAAAAACCAAAAATAAAACAATAGAGTCTATTTCATATCTTGATGAATTTGATAACATAGTAAAAATTATCTTTAAAAATCAAAAACAAAATAGGAGCATAAACAATAATATATTTTTACCAAAATATCCACTAAATTTTGATGTTATACGAGATTAACGCTTTAAGCCATTTACGGTTTGAAGCATCTCATCACTTGTTGTAATGATTTTTGAATTCGCATCATAAGCTCTTTGTCCCGTAATTAAATCTGTAAGTTCCACTACAAGTTCAACATTACTAAGCTCAACAAAACCTTGTCTTAACACTCCAAGACCATCAATTCCTGGTGTTCCCTCAACTGGCTGACCTGAAGAATCTGTTTCTATATAAAGATTATCACCTAAAGAGTGTAATCCTGCTGGATTTATATAGTTTGTGAGAGTGATTTGCCCTATCTGTGTTGCTTGAGTTTGTCCTGGTTGTATAACTGTAACTGTACCATCTGTACCTATGCTTACATTTGTAGCATCAGGTGGGACAACTATCTCTGGAACAAGTTTATAGCCATCACTGTTTACTATAGTACCATTATCATCAACTTTAAAAGCACCATTTCTACTATAAACTTCTGTTCCATCTGGAAGTTCAAGTTTAAAAAAACCTTTACCAGTTATAGCCATATCTAGTTGGTTGTCTGTTTGTTTTAAACTACCTTCTGAAAAGATTTTATTTATAGCTGTTGGTCTAACACCAAGTCCGACCTCTATCCCGGTAGGACTTTTTGTTACATCACTAGTAGATGTTCCAGCATATTCCATAACTTTATACATCAAGTCTGCAAACTCTGCACGAGATTTTTTAAAACCTATGGTATTTACATTTGCTATATTGTTTGCTGTTGTATCTATCTGTGTCTGCATACTCAACATTCCTGTAGAGGCAGTATAAAGTGATTGCATCATAGTTTAATTCCTTTTATTATGCTTTTGCAGCTAATTTATTTATGGCATCGCCATTCATATCATCCATTTGAACTTGCATCGCTTTTTGATACATTCCAACTAAACGATTTGTTTCTATCATTTGAGTCATCATTTTAACTGCATTAACATTACTGTCTTCTGCAAACCCTTGTAAAACTCCACCACTCTCTTCGACACTTTTTAGGGTTGAAATACCTTCATAATTATATAAGCCATCCCCCTCTTTTATAAGTAGTTTTAGATTATCTGGTTTAGCGATAAAAAATTTTGAACCAAGTGTAAGTTTTGGTGTATTTGGAATATTTTTATATATTTGACCATTTTTATCAACTTCTATAATATTTTCAGTATCACTAAAAGATATAACACTTTTACCAGCAGATTGAAAATAATCATCTGGTAACACTTCATAGCCACTCTTAGTAACAAGTTTACCATCATCATCTTTTGTAAATGAACCATCTTTGGTAAGTCTAAGACCATGTGGTGTTTTAACTAAAAAGAATTCATCTTCATTAGATAATGCAAAATCAAAAGTATTATTTGTTGGTTCTAAACGACCAGATGAAAAGTTCGTATACGAATCCACAATTTGAGGAGCTTTTGTTATAGTTCTATTTAAAAAACTAGCACCATCCTTTGTGTTGTTTTCATGTGGTAGCTCATCTCTAGCTTCTTTATATAAACGCATAAAATCACCAACTATAAGGTTGTCTTCTTTAAAACCTATGGTATTTACATTTGCAAGGTTATTTGAAATAGTATCAAGACGATTAAATTGAGCAACCATACCAGCTGCTGCACTATAATATCCACTCTGCATAATCTCCCTTTAGTTGTCATATTTTGTATTCTAAGCAAATGGTGTTCCAATAAAAATTTCAGATATTTTTAATATAATTTGGGTATAATCCAATCTTTAAAAAAACTTAAAAATTAAGGCATATTTAAATATGACAGCAAAAGAACTCAACAAAGCAATAGACTCATTTTTTGCAAATCACAAATCAAAAGATTGTGCTACTTATGAATCTCTAATTGAACTCTTTGAAAAACAACCTACAGCAGCACAAGCCAAAAATATTTTTAAACTTATGACAAAGCATAAAACATGTCTTTATACTTCTAGTGAACATGCTAAAAACTTAAATGACAGAGAAGCAGAAGCTAGAAGAGATGCTCAAAGAAAAATGCTTCAAAACAACGAAACAGATAAGTTTGATATTTTAAAAGAGCATGAACTACTTGAGTGGTCTCGTTCAGACTCTCCTGTTCGTATGTATCTTCGTGAAATGGGACAAATTCCTCTTTTAACTAAAGAAGAAGAGATAGAAATAAGCAAAAAAATAGAGGGTGGTGAAAGCATCATCATAGATGCGATATGCTCTGTTCCTTACCTTATCAAGTTTATCTTAGATTATAAAGAACCTCTCATAAATCGTGAAAGAAGAGTAAAGGAGCTATTTAGAAGTTTTGAAGATGAAAAAGATGATGGTGATGACACTGATAGCGTGGATACTAGTGCAAGTGATGAAGTCAAAACATTAACTGCTAAAGATAAAAGTAGAGTTGAAAAAGTAACTCTAAGTTTTAAAGCACTAGAAAAAGCTAAAAAAGAGTGGGTAAAACTAACAGAAAAAGCACCAGAAAATCTTGACGGAGAGGTAACTCCTGAGATAGTACACTACTTTTTAAATGTTACATATAAAAAATCTGTACTAAAAGAGAAACTTTTAGATTTAGGACCAACTTCTAAACTTATCAATGAACTTGTAAAAGCGATGGAAACTGCACTAAAAAGTGATGATGGATATGAAAAAGAGTTAAAAAGACTCGAATACAAACTACCACTATTTAATGCAACTCTAAAAGCAAATCACAAGGTTTTAGTAGAAAAAATCCAAGAACTAAACAAAGAAGATATAGCCAATATGGTTCCAGAAGCAACTATGGTTTCTACATATATGGAGATAAAAAAACTTGTTCAAACAAAAGAAGCAAGTAAAAACTCTTTTGATATGGAACCTGAGAAACTTCAAGATATTTTAGAGCAGATTAAACGGGGTAAAAATATCTCTGAAATCTCTAAAACAAAGATGGCAAAATCTAATCTTAGACTTGTTGTTTCTATCGCAAAAAGATATACAAACCGTGGACTACCTTTCCTTGACCTTATCCAAGAGGGTAACATCGGTCTTATGAAAGCTGTTGATAAGTTTGAGTACCAAAAAGGTTATAAGTTCTCAACTTATGCTACATGGTGGATTCGTCAGGCAATATCTCGTGCCATAGCAGACCAAGCTAGAACTATCCGTATCCCTATTCACATGATAGAGACTATCAACCGTATCAACAAAATCATGCGTAAACACCTACAAGAACATGGTAAAGAGCCAGATGTAGATAAAATCGCAGAGGAAGTTGGTCTAAGTGTTGAGAAGGTTAAAAATGTTATAAAAATAACAAAAGAACCTATAAGTCTTGAAGCTCCTATAGGTAATGAAGATGATGGTAGATTTGGTGACTTTATAGAAGACAAATCGTCTATATCTCCAGCAGATGCTATACTAAAAGATGATTTAAGAGTTCAGATAGAGGGTGTACTAGAACAACTAAACGAAAGAGAAAAAGCAGTTATAAAACTTCGCTTTGGAATCATGGACGATGAGAGTGACAGAACACTTGAGGAGATAGGAAAAGAGCTTAGTGTTACTCGTGAGAGAGTTCGTCAAATAGAATCAAGTGCAATTAAAAAACTAAAACACCCAAAAGTTGGTAGAAAACTTAAAAGTTATATAGAAGAATAATATATGACTTTTGAGCAACAATGGATAGAATATGATTATAACCCATTTGTACTGTTTAATAGTAATGGCAAAATCTTATCTTTAAACTCAGAAGCACAATTCCTTTTAGGTAGTGCATCTACTCAAGAACTTTTTGGTTTATGTACAGCTTATGCAAATGTATCTTTTGGTTTTAAAACAACATTTTTAGAACTAGAATTTGGAAGATACAAATTTTTTGCTATCACTATTGGATATGAGAATGAAGATGAGATAGGTATAAAACTATATCAAGCACCATCTTTTAAACTAAAAAAACCAGAACCAACAGGGGAACTAACAAATATATATGCACTTGTGGATCTTTGTATATCTACAAATTCTATAAGTTCAAATACTCGATATAAAAAAGAGTATGACCCAACTATACCAGATATCATAATAGATACAAACAATTTTCTAAAACTACTCAGTAAAGCTTATCAATGTTTTGATGGAAATAAAGTTATCTATACAAAAATCTTTTATAGAGTTGGTGAGCATATAAAATTTGAAGATAAAAAGTACAGTATCTTTTCAGTAGAAGTAAGAGCAGATAATATAGATCAACAAAAACTAAATGAGCTTAAAATATTTGCAACAAATGTTAATTTTTTTATAGATATTCAAAAAAATA
>JAADDU010000118.1 GCA_013153755.1 Campylobacterota bacterium
AAAATGATTTTTACTACTACTTCTGATTTATCTTTTAATGATGATTTTAATGAACTTTTACAAAGAGGTAAAATGGATATAGCACAGGTTAGTGCTATAGTTGGTAAAATCATTGATGAGATTAAAAGTGATAAAAATGATGCTTTAAAACAACATATCTCAAAGTTTGATAACTGGACACCAAAAAGTGATGAAGATTTAAAGATAAGCACTGCATCTATGCAAAAAGCTTATGAAAATATAGATAAAAACCTAAAAAAAGCACTGCATCTAGCTTATGAGAGAATCAAAATATACCATGAAAAACAAAAACCAAAATCATGGTTTGATACAGAGGACAACGGAACCATACTTGGACAAAAAGTAACTCCGGTTGAGAGTGCAGGACTCTATATACCAGGTGGAAAAGCTGCTTATCCATCTTCACTTCTTATGAATGTTATCCCAGCTCAAGTTGCAGGAGTAGAGAAGATAATAGTTTGTACTCCAACACCAGACAATGAACCAAATGAACTTTTACTAGCAGCTTGTCACCTTTGTGGTGTTAGTGAAGTTTATAAAGTGGGTGGTGCATCAGCTATCGCTGCAATGGCTTATGGAACTCAGAGCATCCCTAAAGTTGATGTTATAACAGGACCGGGAAATATCTTTGTAGCAACTGCGAAAAAGATGGTTTTTGGGGATGTAAATATAGACATGATAGCAGGACCTAGTGAGATAGGTGTTTTAGCAGATGAAAGTGCTAACGCTTCACACTTAGCCATAGATTTACTCTCTCAAGCAGAGCATGACGAGATGGCAAGTTCCATCCTTATAACTCCATCACAAAAAATAGCAGATGAAGTAAAAGAAGAGATACAAAACTGGCTTAAAAAACTCCCTCGCGAAGAGATAGCAAGAAAGTCTATAGAAACAAGAGGAGCTATCATAGTTACAAAAGATATGGATGAAGCCATAAAACTTATGAATGAGATAGCACCTGAACACTTAGAGATAGCAACAGACAATGCTTTTGAGTTTTTACCACTCATAAAACACGCAGGAGCAATCTTTTTAGGTCACTATACACCTGAGGCTATAGGTGACTATGTAGCTGGACCTAACCATACACTACCAACTGGTGGAACAGCTAAATTTTACTCACCATTAGGGGTTGAGAATTTTATGAAAAAAAGTTCTATCATCTCGTTTTCTAAAAAAGGCATAAATGAGATAGGTAAAGAGTGTGCTCTTATCGCAAATACAGAGGGCTTAACTGCTCATGAACAGTCAGTTAGAGTTAGATTAGACTAAGTAAATTTTAGTGAGTTATAGACATTATGACTATACATATTCGTTTTTTCTCACTTAAATCTTTTGTATATTTTTCCCATATGATTTTATTTTCATAGTTTTCTTGTTCAAATATATGCACTATTAAGCTTTTTAAATATACTTGCTTATCATCATCAATCTGTACAAAAACAATTCCATCACTACTTAAAAATTCT
The DNA here is from genome assembly GCA_013153755.1 of Campylobacterota bacterium. Next base: position 1,491 of record JAADDU010000118.1, read on the forward strand.
TTTGCAAGTTCTAAGTTACTTTTCATAAATGTAAGCCATGAAAAGAGTGTCAAATTATTTCTATAACTATCGTAAAGTAAGTCTATATATATTAGTTCTAATTTTTGACTATAAACATCTTTTATATTATGCAACACTACAAGGTTTTCTTTTTTAATTATAAGTTTTTTTTGTTTTTCTATCTGCTGTATTTGTGAACTATCATCTTTGTATTGAGTTAAATTTGCTTGTTTAAAAAAAAGATTTATAAGTTTATTTTGCTCTAGTATGTCTATATCATCTATTTTTGTAAAAAAATTATCTTTTGTTATTTGATTATTTAAAAGTATTTGACAAAACTTTTGGTCTATATCTTCAATACTTTTTAAAACTTTATCTACACAAAATTTCCCATGAGCATTACAAAATCTGGGGTTTTGTTCTAAAAGTTTTGTTACATAGTGTTTCAATTTCATTACTGAACTCTTTTTAATAACTACCTATAGTTAGTTGTTAAAGAATTGTACTACTCATACACTTATAGTTAAGTTAACTATAGGTAGGTAAAAAATGAAAGAGAGTAGTATTGATAGCAAACAAATAAAAGAGATTTATAAAAAAATTGGGCAAAATGTTAAAAAAAAGAGAAATGAAAAAAACATCTCTCAACTTACATTAGCATTAGCAATAGGACATAAAGCAGTTGGAACCATCTCAATGGCTGAGATATATCTCAACAATAAACATTTTAATATTGAACATTTAGTTAAGATTGCAGATGTATTAGAGTGCGATATTTGTGATTTTTTTAAATAACTAGATGAATTTCATCTAGTTAAATAATGCTTCAAGTGCATCTACATTATCTTTAGCCTCTTCTATCTCTCCATCTTCATTTGTAACTTGATCATTTTCCACAAGTTCTATATTTAATCCTGTAAGCATAGAAGCAAGACGGATATTTATACCACTTTTACCTATAGCTTTTGATTTTTGGTCTGCTGGAAGAGTGATGATAGCTTTTTCTAACTCACCATTTTCATCTTTTATCACTTCTACATGAGAGATGATAGCTGGAGACATAACTCTTGATATAAACAGTTCAGGAATACTTGTGTATTCTACACAGTCTATATTTTCACCTATGAGTTCTTGACTCACTGCATTTATACGAACACCTCTAACCCCAACAGTAGCACCTACTGCATCTACTTGAGGATGTGTACTAAGAAGTGCGATTTTTGCTCTCTCTCCAGGGATACGAGCACTTTTTTCTATAACAACAGCACCATCAGCTATCTCAGGTACTTCAAGAGCAAGTAGTTCTTCTAAAAATTTAGGACTTGTTCTTGATAGCTCTATCTGGATACCATTTTCCTTATCCATATTTACACGACGAACTACTGCTTTTAAGTGGTCACCTTTTTTAAAGATTTCACCTTTAATACGGCTTTTCATAGGAAGTACTGCACGAACCTCATCTACCTCTATATATGTAGCATTTTTAGAATCTACACTAGTTACAAGACCAGTTACTAGTGTTCCTATTTTTGACTTATATTTGTTAAAAAGCTCATCTTCTATAAGCCTTTGAACATGATACTCTATCTCACGATGAAGTTGAGAAGCCCCTGTTCTACCATAGTCTTCTAAAGAGTGAGGGATTTGAAGTTGATCATCTAGTTCCACTTGATCATCATACTCTCTAGCATCTGTTAAAGAGATATAAGCAGGAGCTAACTCTTCATCTTGAAGTTTTTCATCATCATCAGCTACTACTGTTATAGTTTGTACTATTTCTATACTTTTTTTTACATCATCTATATTTGCTTCAAAAGCAAAATTTTTATCTATTACTCTTTTTGCAGTTTGAACAAAAGCAGTTTTTAACGCTTCTGTAACTTTTTTAGGGTCTAACCCTTTTTCATGTGCGATTGCATCTACAATATCTAATATTTTTTCCATATTTATAGCCTTTTTAAGGTTGTTTCACAAAAAATAAATAATAATTTCATTGGGGATTTCTTATGAAGTTTGAAATTATAGCAAAAATAACTTTAATGTGACTTTTAGTAGATTTTATATATAATGCAATACTTTTACACACTATATATGAGGATTATAAAATGGATTTAAAATTTGCAAGAACAGATATTGATACAAAACCAAAAAAAGCTGATTTGGACAAGATTGAAGCAAGTATAGAGAAAGAGGGAAGTATGATATTTTACTTTGATAGAGAAAATTCACACAAAGACCTTCTTGAACTTCAAGACTATTTTGAAGCAAAAGGGAAAAGTTTTTATATGAGTGAAGTTAAATATGGTCTTTCAGACAATGAATATATGTACCAAGTACACATCATCAGCTAGAGAGATATTATGAGTAAAAAGTTATTTATCGAAACTTTAGGTTGTGCTATGAACTCTCGTGATAGTGAGCATATCATCGCAGCACTTAGAGAAAAAGAGGGGTATTTGCTAACTGACAACCTCGAAGATGCCGACCTTATTTTGATAAATACATGCTCTGTTAGAGAAAAACCTGTCTCAAAACTTTTCTCAGAATTAGGAATCTTTAACAAAAAGAAAAAAACAGATGCAAAGATAGGTGTTTGTGGTTGTACTGCATCACACCTAGGAGAAGAGATAATAAAAAGAGCACCTTATGTAAACTTTGTGTTAGGTGCTAGAAATGTTTCTAAAATCACAGACGTTTTACATAAAGACAAAGCTGTAGAAGTAGATATAAACTATGATGAGAGTGAATTTGCTTTTGATGAGTTTAGAAGGTCAACCTATAAAGCCTTTATAAACATCTCTATGGGATGTGATAAATCTTGTACCTACTGTATAGTTCCAAAAACTCGTGGAGATGAGATATCTATACCAGATGAACTTATACTTCGTGAGTCAAAAAGAGCAGTAGAAGCAGGAGCAAAAGAGATTTTCCTTTTAGGTCAAAATGTAAACAACTATGGTCGCCGTTTTTCAGGGGAACATGAAAAAATCAACTTTACAGAACTTTTAAGAAGACTCTCTAAGATAGAGGGTTTAGAGCGTATCAGATTTACATCACCCCACCCTTTTCACATGGATGATGAGTTTATAGAGGAGTTTGCCACAAACCCCAAGATATGTAAATCTATGCATATGCCTCTTCAAAGTGGAAGCACTAAAGTTCTAAAAGATATGAAAAGGGGTTACTCAAAAGAGTGGTTTTTAAACCGTGTACAAAAACTTCGCCAAGAGTGTCCAGAGGTAAGTATCTCAACAGATATCATAGTCGCTTTTCCAGGGGAGAGTGATGAGGATTTTAAAGATACACTAGATGTGATGCGTAAGGTTAGATTTAACCAAATCTTCTCTTTTAAGTATTCACCTCGTCCAGAAACTGAAGCACAGCATTTTACAAATGTTGTAGATGCAGATGTGGCATCTCAAAGACTTACAACACTTCAAGAGCTTCATACTCAGATACTAGATGAGATAAATGCTGAGTGTTTGGGTAAAACTTACAGAGTGTATTTTGAAGATTTGATTCAAGATATGTTTGTAAGTGGAAGAAGTGATGACAATATCGTCATAAAAGTCAAAGGTTCAGATGAACTTTTAGGAAAATTTAGAGATGTTAAGATAACAGCTATAGGGCGAACAATTTTAACAGGTGAAGTAGTTGAATAAACAACAACTTCGCTCTTTAGCTCTAATCATAGTCCCTACACTAGGTGCTTTTTTAATTAGACTCTTATACTTTACAAACAAAAAAGTTTTTCATGCTCCTCATAATATAGGAGATAAGCCTATCATCATGGCTTGTTGGCATGGTGAACTTCTTATGATCCCTTATGCCTACACTAGATTTAGAAAAACTCCCCATGTTAAACTTATAATTTCAGAACATTTTGATGGTAACTTAATCGCAAAAACACTAGAACATTTTAAGTTTCAAACCATCAGAGGTTCATCAACTAGAAGTGGTGTAAAAGCACTTATACAGGCTATAAAAGAACTTAAAAATGGTTACGACATAGGGATAACACCAGATGGACCAAAAGGTCCAAGACATGAGGTTGCAGATGGTATAGTTGTCATGGCTCAAAAAGCTAAAATAAATATAGTTTTAGTAGAGATAAAACCAACATCATACTGGCAACTATCCTCATGGGACAAATTTATCATTCCAAAACCTTTTGGTACTATAAATTACTATATTAGTGAGTTTATAGATGTACATGACATGAATCTACAAGATGCTAAAAAACTTATAAAAGATGGACTATCTAAACATGAAAGCTAAATTTCTCATCCCTTTAATAGCTTTTATACTCATATCTATTATGGGGGTTTTTGTTTTAGTAAACCCATCTTATGAAAAGTCTATAAAAGCAAAATATCATTATGAAATAGGGGAGTATAAAGAAGCTTTATCTCTAGCAAAAGAAGCATTTAATCAAGACCTATATAACCGTATGGCATCTACAATCATGGCTCAATCTATAATATCCTTAAAGTATGTATCTTATAACAATGATGCAAAAAAGTACATGCTTGACATAAATAAAATAGCAACACAAAACACCATATCAGATGCAGATAAAGCAAAGATACGAACTATGTGTGAAATCATGATAAAGTCTTATGCTAAATTATCTCCTAGTGTAATTACAGACAATAATTTGGTACAAAAATCTGCTAAATATAATGATGGGTTTGAGAAGCTTCTTGAAAAAGTTACTAAATAAAAAAAGATTAGATTTTTTAAAATACCTCGATGAGTTCAAGGGTTATTCAGACTTAACACTAAAAAGTTATGATGACTCCATAAAAGAAGCTTTAATATGTGTAGAACTTATAAAAGAAGACAATCTTATAACTATAAACTTAATGCCATATAGGCTAAAAGTATCGCATCTAAATCCAAAAACTATTAGTAAAAAGCTAAGTGCCATCAGAACATTTTCACACTATTTAAACGATAATGGCATAAAAAATATACTTAAATCAGATAGTAGTATAAAAGTTCCATCAACACTTCCTAAACCCATCTCACATAAACATATAAAAGAAGCATTAGCATCTGCAAATACCTATGAAAAACTTTTAGTAACTATGCTATATACACTTGGACTAAGAATCTCTGAATTAGAATCCATAAAACTAAGTGATATATCTGATGGTTGGATTAGAGTTTTAGGTAAAGGTAAAAAAGATAGAGATGTACCTCTTTTATCTTCATCTAAAGAGCTTATAGATAAATATTTAAGTGAAATATCACCAAAAACATTTCTTTTTGAGTCAAATGATGAAAAATTAAGCCAAAACACTCTAAGATATACAGTTAATAAAATTTTCAAGAGAGTGGGATTAAAAGTAACACCACATCAACTTCGTCACTCATATGCGACTGCACTACTAAATGGTGGTGCTCCCATAGCCGATGTTAGTGAGTTACTAGGTCATTCATCTATGGCAACAACACAAATATATACAAAATTAGGTAGTGCATTGAAACAACAAAACTATAACAAAGCACATCCACTATGTGGAGATGAACAATGTTAGGTAAATTTTTTGAATCTTTATATAACAAAGTGTTTGTTAACATAGTTATTGGGCGAACAAAAACTACTATCTATATAGAAGAATGTGATAAAAAAGGCTTACTCGATAGTGATAACAAAATTTTTGATATTACTTATGTAGATGCTAAAATGTACGAATTTATAACTTCATATACAAAAAAAACACCCTACTTTTATATCTCCATCTTAGATCACAGTGAAACTCAAGGAGTTATTCCAACTTGTGATAAAAAAATGATGTTAAATTATCGTAATACAGAGTCCCTAAATGTTAAATGCTTTGAAGATAAATGGGCTTACTATTCTTCAAAAACAGAGCTTTACAATATAACAAAAAAATATGAGCAATTTGGTGTAGATTTTATTTTTTCACCTTTTTTGATTTTAAGAAACTTTTTTAAAGACAAAATAAACTCAAGTTTTGCCCTTTTTGTTCTAATCGAAGAAAACATCCTATCCATAGCTGTTTTTGATAACTCCACCCTTCTTTATGGGGATAGTCTTGATTTACAAAGTACTTATGAGCATGAAGATGTTTTGGTTGAAGAGACTAATGATGAAACTCAAAATGAAAATGAACTAGATTTGGATGGCGAGATCGATTTGGAAGACGTAGATGCTTTTGATGAGATAGATGGGCTAGATGATTTTGGGAATATTGAAGACCTTGATAGCATAGATGATATTGAAGAATTTGATGAGTTGTCAGAATCAGACAACGATATAGAAGAGATACAAGAGCAAGAAATAGATAAAATTGAAAATAACATTGAAAACATATCAGATGCTGAAAATGAAGTTGGAGAACTAAACAACGACTACACCAAATTTATACTAATACAAGAGTCTATAAACCGTTTTTATAAGGATTCTAGATATGAAAGTAAATTTATAGAGCATATATATATCGCAGACTCATTAAATACTAACCAAGATTTAAAAAGATACTTAGAAGAAGAGATGTTTTTAACTGTATATATAAGACACCTAGACCTATCTTTAGAACTATGTGAATTAGCAAAGGCAGAGTCAAAATGAGATTAAGCTACACAAACCCAAGAAAAAAAAGTATCTTTTCTCCAGAGATTCAGCTTTTAGTTAGCTTTTTTACTATTACACTCTTAATGCTATTTTTAACTTATGGATTTTTAATGTTTAAAGACTATAGATTTACAAAAGATTCACAAGATGCAGTGGCTCAAAGATTAAAACTAGAAAAAAACATACATAAAATGAAAGAACAAATCTCATTTATAGAAAAAGAGATACTTCTGAGTGAAAAAGTAAACACTAAAAATATAATCTTAAAAGATTCTATAGCAAATCTTTTTGATTTAGTACCACAAAGGATAACTTTATCTCAAGCAACACTCTTAGAAGATGGTCTTATCCTCTATGGAATCACTCCTAATAAAGATGTATATAACTTTATGCTTCAAGCACCACTCAGGTCAATTTTTCATAGAACGTATAGCAGCTTTTACCCACAAAAAAATGGCTGGCTTAAATTTGTATCTACAAATTATATGGATAAAGAGGAAGAGATAAAAAATGAAGATTAATATATCAAGACAAAGCATATATCTGTTATCATTAAGTGTTTTTCTACTTATCTTTGTACTTATATTTTCATTTTTTATGCTTATACCTAAAGGTAAAGAGTATAGAGCAAAAAGAATGGAGCTAAATAAACAAAACATAGAATTAAAAAGATATGAAGAGTACAATGCTAATACATTAGAAAAATTAAAAAAACTACAATCTGACAACAGACATATAATA
>JAADDU010000152.1 GCA_013153755.1 Campylobacterota bacterium
TGGTGTCAAGAGAGAGACTTGAACTCTCGACCTCCGGCTTATGAGACCAGCGCTCTAACCAGCTGAGCTACCTTGACATCTTTTTAAGAGGGTGGAATTATACAGTTAGAAAACTTTATCTTTTCTTATTTTATATGAAAATGTGTAATTTTTTAGTTGTTGCATTTGATATCACTATAGTTGCATGTATTTTATAAACTAAGTTTAGTCATATAGACTAAAAGTATTGACTTTTTTACTTTATTTTTGTAATATTCCCTTCATATTAATCATAATTTTTAAAGGAGCATCTATGAATTTTAAACCATTAGGTCAAAGAGTCTTAGTTTCAAGAGTTGAAGAATCAAATACAACAAGTACAGGTATTATCATACCAGATAACGCACAAGAAAAACCTTCTATAGGTAATGTTGTAGCTGTAAGTAGTGAAGTAAAAGAGCTTAATGTTAATGATAAAGTTGTTTTTGGTAAATATAGTGGAAATGAAATCACATTAGATAATGAAAAATATTTAGTTTTAGATGTTGAAAACATTTTTGGAATCATAGGGTAAGGAGATAAAAATGGCAAAAGAGATAATTTTTTCAGATAATGCAAGAAATGCATTAGCAAAAGGTGTTGAAAAACTAACAGATGCAGTAAAAGTAACTATGGGTCCAAGAGGTCGTAATGTACTTATACAAAAAAGTTACGGTAGCCCTGTTATCACAAAAGATGGTGTTAGTGTTGCAAGAGAGGTTGAGTTAAAAGACAAACTAGAAGATATGGGAGCTCAACTTGTAAAAGAGGTAGCATCAAACACTGCTGATGAGGCTGGAGATGGTACAACAACTGCAACGGTTTTGGCAAATGCTATCTTTAGTGAAGGTTTAAGAAACATAACTGCTGGAGCTAATCCTGTTGAAGTAAAAAGAGGTATGGATAAAGCTTGTGAAGCTATCTTAGAAAACCTTAAAGCATCTAGTAAAGTTGTAAATGGTAAACAAGACATAGCACAAGTTGCTTCTATCTCTGCTAACTCTGATACTGATATAGGTGATATGATAGCAGAAGCTATGGAGAAAGTTGGTCAAGATGGTGTTATAACTGTTGAAGAGGCTAAAGGTATCTCTGATGAGCTTGATGTTGTTGAGGGTATGCAATTTGACAGAGGTTACCTAAGCCCTTACTTCATAACAAATACTGAAAAAATGACTGCTGAGATAGAAAATCCTTGGATTTTACTTGCAGATAGCAAAATCACATCTCTAAAAGACTTACTTCCAGTACTAGAGCAAGTTCAAAAAACATCTCGCCCACTTCTTATAGTTGCTGAAGATGTAGAGGGTGAAGCACTATCAACATTAGTTGTAAACAAACTTCGTGGTGTGCTTAATATCTCTGCTGTAAAAGCACCAGGTTTTGGTGATAGAAGAAAAGCTATGCTTCAAGATATAGCAACTCTTACAGGTGGTGTAGTTATCTCTGAAGAAACAGGGCACACTATAGAGGGTACAACCATAGAACTTTTAGGTCAAGCAGCTCGTGTTGTTATAGATAAAGATAATACGGTTATAGTAGATGGTGCTGGAAGTGAAGATGCAGTAAAAGCTAGAATCTTAGAGATAAAAACTCAACTAGATGCTACTACAAGCGAGTATGACAAAGAAAAACTTCAAGAACGCCTTGCAAAACTTAGTGGTGGAGTAGCAGTTATAAAAGTTGGTGCTGCAACTGAAACTGAGATGAAAGAGAAAAAAGATAGAGTTGATGATGCACTAAGTGCTACAAAAGCTGCTGTTGAAGAGGGAATCATCATCGGTGGTGGTGCCGCTCTTGTTCGTGCTGCATCTAAAGTAAACCTTGAGTTAGAAGGTGACCAAAAAATCGGTTGTGAAATCATCCTTCGTGCAGTAAAAGCACCTATGAAACAGATAGCTCAAAATGCTGGTTATGACACAGGTGTAGTTGTAAATGCTGTTGAGAGTGCAGAGAGTCAAACTATAGGTTTTAATGCTGCTACTGGTGAGTATGTAGATATGTTTGAAGCTGGTATCATCGACCCACTAAAAGTGGCTCGTGTAGCTCTTACAAATGCTACTTCAGTTTCAAGCTTACTTCTTACAACAGAAGCTGCTATATTTGAAATACCAGAAGATAAACCAGCACCAGATATGGGTGCTGGGATGCCTCCACAAATGGGCATGCCAGGTATGATGTAGATATCTTTTTATGTAACATCTAATCTCATCCTATCCACCCTATTTATAGGGGTGGTGGTATGTGGAATTATAATTTCTCGTAAAGTGATTTATCTTTTGAGTTTAACATAGTTGTTTTGTTAGATAAGTATTCATCTACTTCTACGGCACACTCTCTTCCTTCGTGTATTGCCCATACTACTAGAGATTGACCTCTACGCATATCTCCAGCACTAAATACACCATCAACTGAAGTTTTATATCCATTCGTTGCTATATTGCTTCTCTCATCAGTATCTAGGTTAAGCTCTTTTATAACACCATCTTGTTCAGGCCCTAAAAAGCCCATAGCTAAGAAAACTAGGTCTGCTTTTAGTACAAACTCACTTCCTTTTATCTCACTAAAACCTTTACCTTCCCATTTTATTTTCACACACTCTAAGCCTGTTACATTACCTTTTTCATCTTTTATAAATGATTTTGACAAGATATTAAAGTCCATGTTACAACCCTCTGCTTGAGAAGTGGAGAGTTTAAATATGCGTGGATATAGTGGCCAAGGCATTGCATCTGTTCTCTCTAGTGGAGCTTTTGGCATAAGTTCTATTTGTGTTATAGATGCAGCATTTTGGCGAACAGAGTTTCCTACACAGTCACTTCCTGTATCTCCTCCACCTATGACAACTATATGTTTGTCAGTTGCTAAAATCTCATCTTCTTTAGAAAACTTTTCACCTTCTATACGGGAGTTACATTGAGATAAAAACTCCATAGCAAAGTGGACACCTTTTGCATCTCTGTTTGGTATAGGTAAATCTCTAGGTTGTGATGCACCACCACATAAAACCACTGCATCATATTTGTCTTGCAATGTTTTTAGTGGTATATCTACACCTATATGAGCTTTAGTTATAAACTCTATACCCTCTTTGCTCATTAAGTCAACTCTTCTTTGAACAACATCTTTTTTATCTAGTTTAAAGTTAGGGATACCATAACGAACAAGACCACCTATGCGTTTATCTCTTTCATATACACTTACACTATGCCCTGCTTTGTTGAGTTGGTTTGCTACACTAAGTCCTGCTGGACCACTTCCAACTACAGCTACAGTTTTTTGAGTTCTTTTTTTCGGTATTTGAGGTTTCATCCAGCCTTTTTTATAAGCTTTTTCTATGATAGAGTACTCTATACCTTTTATGTTTACAGCATCATCATTTATGCCAAGAACACAAGCTGTCTCACATATAGCTGGACATACTCTACCTGTAAACTCTGGAAAGTTGTTTGTACTCATAAGTGAATGAAAAGCATTTTCCCATTTATCTCTATATACTTGGTCATTAAACTGAGGTATAAGATTTCCTAGTGGGCATCCATAATTACTATGACAAAATGGTACACCACACTCCATACATCTAGCAGCTTGGTCTTGCATCTGCTCTTTTGATGGTGGTATGATAAACTCTTTGTTATGTTTTATTCTTTCATTTACTGGTGCTAGTGAAAAGTTTTGTCGTTTAAACTCTTTAAATCCTGTTACTTTACCCATCTTACACCTCCTCTTTTTTTTGTTTTTGCTCAGCTAAAACTCTTTTATAATCAACAGGCATAACTTTTATAAAATCTTTTTTAGTATCTTTCCAGTTAGTTAAAATCTCTTTAGCTTCTTTAGATGCAGTACTTTTTACATACTCTTCTATCATTGCTTTTAGTTCTGCTTCATCTTCATCAGTTTCAATTTTATCTAAATCAACACTCTCTTTGTTGATTCTTTGTGTTAAGTTGTTATCTTTATCATATATGTAAGCGATACCACCACTCATACCAGCTGCAAAGTTTTTACCTATCTCTCCAAGTATTACAACTCTACCACCAGTCATATATTCACAACCATGGTCACCAACTCCACTTACTACAACTTTAGCACCAGAGTTACGAACACAAAAACGCTCTCCAGCTAAACCATATATATAAGCACTACCACTCGTCGCACCATAAAAAGATACATTTCCAAGTATAACATTAGTGTTTGCATCATAAGTTGCACCTTTTGGTGGGTAAAGTATGATTTTACCTCCACAAAGACCTTTTCCTAAGTAGTCATTTGCATCTCCCTCTATCTCAAAAGTGATACCATTTGTCACAAATGCACTAAAACTTTGACCACAACTACCAGTCGCTTTAAAGTGTATAGTATCATCAGCTAAACCATCTTCTCCATACTTGCGAGTAACTTCAGCAGATAACATCGTTCCTACTGTACGGTTTATATTTCTTAGGTTTATATTTGCTTTTACTTTTTTAGCATTTTCTATAGCATCTTTAGCTAACTCTATAAGCTCATTATCTAGTGCTATATCTAATCCATGTTCTTGTTGTGTTGTTTTATAGGCTGTATCGTTTGAACGAAGGTGTACTTTATGTAAAAGTTTATCTAGTTGTAGATGTTTAGCTTTCCAATGTTGTACTCCCTCTTTAGATTTTAGTTTATCGGTGCGACCAACCATCTCATCTATAGTTCTAAAACCAAGTTCAGCCATGATTTCACGCAACTCTGTAGCTATAAATTTAACATAATTAACGATGTGTTGAGCTTTACCATTGTATCTTGCTCTTAGTTCTTTATCTTGTGTGGCAATACCAACAGGGCAGGTATTTAGATGACATTTACGCATCATAACACACCCCTCAACTATAAGTGCAGCAGTTGCAAGTCCCCACTCTTCAGCACCAAGTAGGGTAGCTATGGCTATATCTCTACCAGTTCTTAGTTGTCCATCTGTTTGAACAACGATGCGAGAACGAAGACCATTTTTTACAAGTGTTTGATGTGTTTCAGCAAGTCCAAGTTCCCATGGAAGTCCAGCGTGTTTTATGGAAGTTTGTGGAGATGCACCAGTACCACCATCAAACCCTGAGATAAGTACAACATCAGAGTGAGCTTTAGCAACACCAGCAGCGATAGTACCAACACCAACTTCAGATACAAGTTTAGTGTTGATTCTTGCATTTTTGTTAGAGTTTTTAAGGTCATGTATGAGCTGTTTTAAATCTTCTATAGAGTAGATGTCATGGTGTGGTGGTGGAGATATAAGTCCAACACCAGGGGTAGAATGACGAGTACGACCTATAATCTCATCTACTTTATGTCCTGGAAGTTGTCCACCTTCTCCAGGTTTAGCACCTTGAGCTAGTTTTATCTGAATCTCTTGTGAGTTTACAAGATAGTTTGCAGTTACACCAAATCTACCAGATGCAACTTGTTTGATTTTTGAGTTTTTATCTGTACCAAATCTTGATGAGTCTTCTCCACCTTCTCCTGTATTACTTTTAGCTCCTATACTATTCATAGCTATAGCTAGAGTAGTATGAGCTTCTTCACTTATAGAACCATAACTCATAGCACCAGTAGCAAATCTAGTGATGATACTATCTACCTCTTCAACTTCACTTATATCTATAGGTTTATGATTTTTAAAGTCAAGAAGTGAACGGAGTGTTACAAAGTTTTCTTGAGGTTCATTTATAAGTTTTGCATACCTTTTATATGTTTCATAATCATTGTTTTTCGTAGAATTTTGAAGTAAAAATATAGTTTCAGGTGTAAAAAGATGGTTTTCTCCCCTTTGACGATATGCAAAGTGACCACCAACTGGTAAGTCGTTTGATTCTATAATATCTTGAGGGTAAGCGATGTTATGACATAAGAGAGTTTCTTCTTCTAGCGTATCTATATCTATACCCTCTAGTCTTGTTGGTGTACCTTTGAAGTAGTTATCTACCAAGTTTTGAGAAAGTCCAACTGCTTCAAAGATTTGAGCACCTGTATATGAACGGATAGTTGAGATACCCATCTTTGACATAACTTTAAAGATACCTTTTCCTATAGCTTTTATGTAGTTCTCAACAGCTTCTTCATGTGTTATATTTTCATCTATAAGCTTTCTTTTACGCATATCTTCGATACTCTCAAAAGCTAAGTAAGGGTTTATAGCATTCGCACCATAGCCAATAAGTGTTGCAAAATGGTGTACCTCTCTAGCTTCACCAGTTTCTACAACTAAACCACAGTTTGTTCTAATTCCCTCAGAGATAAGATGATGATGAACAGCACTTGTAGCTAAAAGGGTAGGGATAGCAGCTTTAGTTTTGGTTGTACCTCTAGTTGAGAGGATGATAACTTTATATCCATCTTTAACTGCTTGACTTGCTTGTTGTACAACTAAGTTAAGTGCTTCTTTCATATCGCCTTGTTTTTTTGCATTAAAAAGGATACTTATAGTTTTTGCACTAAAATTAAACTCATTTATACCACTTAGTTTTTCAAACTGTTCATTTGTTAGTATAGGGGATTTTAGTTTTATAAACTTTCTATCTTCATCTACTTCTTGAAATAGATTTCCTTGAGGTCCTATGTATGATGTAAGACTCATGACAGACTCTTCTCTTATAGGGTCGATAGGTGGGTTTGTAACTTGAGCAAATAGTTGGTGAAAGTAGTTAAAAAGGTTTATGGATGCATGGGAGAGTACAGATAAAGAAGCATCATTACCCATAGAACCAATGGCTTCATAACCAGTATTTGCCATAGGAGTAAGTACAACTCTTAAATCTTCTTGTGTATAACCGAAGCATTTTTGTCTTTGTAAAATAGTATTATGATTTGGTTGTTTCACTTCATGTTGAAGAGCTAAATCATCGAGGTTAATTTTTTGCTCTTTTATCCAATTTGCATAATCATGCCCAGATGAGATTTGTTCTTTTATCTCATCATCACTAATGATTCTTCCCTCTTTTAAATCAGCTAAGAACATTTTACCAGGTTCTAATCTACCTTTTAAAACGATGTCAGCAGAATCAAACTCTAATGCACCTTGTTCAGATGCCATAACTAAAATATCATCTTTTGTTAGAGAGTATCTTGATGGACGAAGACCATTTCTATCTAGTGTAGCACCTATCATAGTGCCATCTGTAAAAGCAACAGAAGCTGGACCATCCCAAGGCTCCATAAAAGTTGCATGGTACTCATAAAAAGCTCTTCTTTTCTCATCCATCTCCTCATCTTTCCAAGCTTGTGGAATCATCATCATCATAACATGAGGAAGAGGGCGACCAGCTAGAGTAAGTAGCTCTATAACATTGTCTAAAACAGAAGAATCAGAACCTTTTGCTTCATTTATAAGGTATGGGTATATTTTTTCTAGCTCATCATCGCTAAATAGTTTTGATTTTAACATAGACTGTCTAGCACGCATCCAGTTTATATTTCCTCTTAAAGTGTTTATTTCTCCATTGTGAGCTATATAGCGAAATGGTTGAGCTAGTGGCCAAGATGGAAATGTATTTGTTGAAAAACGGCTATGTACAACTGCTAAAGCAGATTCAAAATCATCTTCACCCAAATCTGCAAAGTACAAAGGAAGTTGTTCTGTTATAAGTTGCCCTTTATAAGAGATAGTTTTATAAGACATAGATGGCATGTAAAAATAACCTGTTCCTCTTACTGGAGATGAAGTAACTTTTGATTGAGCATATTTTCTTATAACAAATAGTTTTCTCTCAAATGCTTCGGCATCTTCTAAGTCTGGGTTTCTTTTTATGATGAGATGCTGTACATAAGGTTCTATGACTTTAACACTCTCTCCAAGTGTTTCATTTGCAGTTGGAACTTTTCTCCAACCTAAGCATTCCTGCCCTAACTCCTCTATACAGTCTTCTACTATACTTTTACACTCTGCATAAGCTTCTGGGTCACGAGGTAAGAAGACGACACCTATACCATAGTGTCCAAATTCTGGCAAGTCTATATTTTCTTCTTCTTTTAAAATTCGGCGTAAAAATTTATCTGGCATTTGTGTAAGTATTCCAGCTCCATCACCAGAATTTTTTTCAGCACCAACAGCACCACGATGTTCGAGGTTTGCTAAAAGAGTTAGCCCTTTTTGTACAATATCATGTGATGCTTTGCCTTTTAGGTGTGCAACAAAGCCAACACCACAAGCATCATGTTCAAAATCTGGGTCATAAAGACCTTCTTTTGTTGGTAAATATTCAGTTTTCATAAATCTCCCTTAAATAACTATACTAATAATTCTCCCTAAATATTATCTAAAAAATTATTAAAATATTATTTATAAGAAATTTAAGTTAGATTAAATAAAACCTAAAGCTTGTTTGGATATAATTCCGAACTTTTATAAAGATTTTAAGGAATTGTATATGTACGCAATTATCAAAAATGGTGGTAAGCAGTATAAAGTTCAAGAGGGTGATATTTTACTTTTAGATAAAATGTCTCTTGAGCCAAAAGCTACTATCGAAATTACAGAAGTTCTTGCAGTTAATGCTGGTGAGCTTAAAATGGGAGCTCCATTCGTAGATGGTGCAAAAGTTACTGCTGAAGTAATTAATGAGGGTCGTGATAAAAAAGTTGTGATTTTCAAAAAGCGTCGTCGTAAAGACTCTAAAGTTAAAAGAGGTTTCAGAAGAGACTTCACTCGTGTTCGTATCACGGGTATAGCTGCATAATAAGTAGGAGATAGAAATGGCACATAAGAAAGGTCAGGGTAGTACACAGAATAATCGTGATTCGGCTGGTAGAAGACTTGGTGTTAA
>JAADDU010000090.1 GCA_013153755.1 Campylobacterota bacterium
GGATAAGAACAAATGCCATAGTCATAAGACCTTTTTGCATAGCATTTATGATAACCATATTTAAAAGGTTTGGATCTTTTAGTATATCTGAAATTTTTGATTTTTTGTGGTAAATATGGATGATTTTTGGAGGGGTTGGTACTTTTGTAAAAAGTAAAATCATAGCTAAAACAGATAGTCCAGCAGTGATGAAAAACAGTGTACTAACTCCATAGTGAGCGCCTATAACTGGACCAACTGCCATAGCAACAGCAAAACTCATAGCGATAAATCCACCCATGATAGCCATAGCTTTACCACGAGTTTTTTCCTCAACTAAGTCTGCTATCATAGCTGTTATAACAGAGCCTATAGCCCCTGCACCTTGCAAAAAACGCCCAAACATAAGTGTATATATGTCAGTAGCATAAGCAGCGACAAGTGAACCAGCTAAAAAGATGATAAGACCAACTAAAAGAGTTGGTTTACGACCTATTTTATCGCTCATTGTCCCAAAAGGGATTTGAAAAATAGCTTGAGTAAGTGCATAACCACCAACGATAACACCAACTAACATAGGCGTAGCACCATCAAGAGTAAGTGCATATATAGATAAGACAGGAAGAACTAAAAATAGTCCCAAAAATCTAAGAGATAAGATGATAGAAAGTGGTAAAACTTTTTTAAACATGAAAATCCTTATAATTTAGTATAATGATGCAATTATAATTAAAAGAGTTAAATTGAAGGATAATTTTTGAGATTAGTTTTAGCAACATCAAATAAAGGTAAGGTTAGAGAGATAAAAGCTCTTTGTAGCGAGTATGAAGTTATCCCATATAGTGACTTGATAGATGAATTTGAAATAGTAGAAGATGGGAAAAGTTTTAAAGAAAATGCACTTATAAAAGCAGATGCAGTATTTAAGGCTTTAGGTGATGAAAATGCCATAGTTATAGCAGATGATAGTGGTATAAGTGTAGATATACTAGATGCACAACCGGGGATATATAGTGCCAGATATGCCGGTATTGATGCAAACGATAAAGATAACCTATATAAACTTATAGATGATATAAAAGTAAAAGGTGTAAACTCTTCATTTGCACATTATACTGCATCTATAGCAATAGTCACCAAAAATGAAAAATATAGTGTTCATGGTTGGATGTATGGAGATGCCATAGCAGAAGCTAGAGGAGATGGTGGATTTGGGTATGACCCTATGTTTATACCTCTTGGGTATGATAAAACATTAGGAGAGCTAGATGATGAGATAAAAAAAGAGCTATCTCATCGTTCAAAAGCTTTAGATTTAGCAAAGAAAATTTTAAAAATTATCTAAAATATTTTACAACTCAGGTTGTAAAATGACTGTTCTAAATTTTCTAAAAAAATATGTAAGTGGGCGTTGTATCTGCTAATAATTCGCATGATACCTCCTTTAACATTTTAGGCTTTTTTATATGCCTTAGAGAAAATAAGCAAAAATTATTCCAAAAATGAGTTTTTAGTGAGTTTTAAAAAACTAAAAGTAATAAAACTCCAAAGATTATCCTATAAACACCAAATGCAACAAAAGTAAATTTTTCTAAAAACTTTAGAAATAGTTTTATAGTTAGATATGCTATAAAAAAAGATATAACAAAACCAACTGCTAATGTCATCATATTTGCATCACTAAACTCATGGTAATGTTTAAGTAAATCATGGGCAGTAACAGCACTCATAACAGGAAAAGCAAGTAAAAAACTAAACTCTGCACTTGCTTTTCTGCTAAGTTTTACAAGTAAAGCCCCTATGATGGTTGAACCAGCTCTACTTGTTCCTGGGATAAGTGCAAAAACTTGGGCAAAACCTATCACTAAAGATTGTTTAAGAGTGACTTGTTCAACATCATCTATAACCTCTTTTTCATCTGGTATAAAATATTTCTCAACCACTAAAAATATGATACCACCAACTATAAACATTGTTGCAACAACATCTATACTAAAAAGCTCTTTGATTTGGTGAGAAAAAACAAATCCAACTGCACCTATAGGTAAAAATGCTAAAAAAACTTTCTTCCACAAATCTATCTTTTGTAAGGTAAATTTATCTCTATAGTTAAAAAATACCGCCAAAATCGCAGCAAACTGTATGATAACTTCATAAGCTTTAGTAACTGCCGTTTGGTCGAGTCCTAAAAATTCACTAGCAACGATTAGATGCCCTGTTGAAGAGATGGGTAGAAATTCAGTAAACCCCTCAATAATACCTAAAATGATAGAGTCAAATATGGTCATAAAACACCTTTTATTTATATCTTTAAATGCAATTTTATCATATTAAAGAGTTATTTCGATATAATACGAGGTTTTTAAATAAATATTTGTAGGAACTAAAATATGTTACTTTTTACACCTGGTCCAACTCCAGTACCTCAAAATGTTCGTAATGCTATGAGTGATGAGACTATGCACCACCGTACTCCCGAATTTGAGGCTATCTTTGAAAAAACACGAGAACATCTTTTTAAACTCTTTGGTAGTGATGAAGTTGTTATGATTGCATCTAGTGGTACAGGGGCTATGGAAGCTGCTGTTACAAACCTATGCCATAAAAAACTTTTAAATATAAACTCTGGTAAGTTTGGTGAAAGATTTGGTAAAATTGCTCTTGCTCACGGTCTTGAAAATATAGAGATAAAAAATGAGTGGGATACACCAGTGAGTGTAGATGCAGTACTAGAAGTTATAAAAGCAGATGCAGATATAGATGCAGTAGCTATCCAGATAAGTGAATCTGCTGGTGGACTTCGTCACCCTGTAGAGGAGATGGCAAAGGCTATAAAAGAGATAAACCCTGAGATTATGGTTATAGCTGATGGTATAACAGCAGTTGGTGTTGAAAAAATCGATGTAACAAATATAGATGCACTACTAGCTGGAAGTCAAAAAGCTTTAATGCTCCCTCCAGGATTATCTTTACTTGGTCTTAGTAATGGTGCTATAGAGAAGATTGGAAGTGGTAAGGGTTACTACTTAAACCTTGCATCTGAGATAAAAAAGCAAAGACAAAATACAACTGCATATACAGCAGCAACCACTCTTATCATAGGACTTTTAGAGGTTCTTGAGAGTATAGAAGCTGATGGTGGAGTAGATGCACTTTATCAAAGAACTGCAACTAGAGCAAAAGCGGTAAACTCTGCACTTCAAGCGATAGGTTTACATATCTACCCAAAAACTCCAGCACCATCTATGACAACTATAGATGATATAGATGCAGGTGAGATAAGAAAACTTTTAAAAACTGAGTTTGATGTAAATGTAGCTGGTGGTCAAGACCATTTAAAAGGTAAGATTTTTCGTATAAATCAGATGGGACTCATAGCAGATTATGAGATGGCATGGGTTGTAAATGCAGTTGAACTTACTTTGGCAAAACTTGGACGCAGAGCTTATGATGGAACTGCAAACAAAGTTTTTAATGAGATAACTTTTGGGATGGGTAGTTAATGATTTTAGAACATGAGATTCCAAACCAAACAAAACTATACTTTGCAAACAGTGCAAGGGTAAAAAGAAAGATAGAAAATATAGCTAGTGATATACTTTATACCAATGGTTATGAGGAGATAGTAACACCACTTTTTTCATACCATCAACACCTAAGTATAGCTGATGAGAGAGAGCTTATTCGCATAAATGATGCTAAAAACAACTCTTTGTCTCTAAGAGCGGACTCCACTATAGATGTTGTTCGTATCATAGAAAAAAGATTAGGTAGAAATACTGAACAAAAAAAATGGTTCTATATACAACCTGTTTATCGTTACCCTACAGAGGAGCAACACCAAGTTGGTGTAGAGTTTATGGGGGAGAAAAAACTATCTAGTGTTTTAAATATAGCACTAAATATTTTTGAAAACTTAGAGTTAAATCCACTTGTTCAAATCTCAAACATAAAGATACCAAAACTTTTAGTAGAGATGTTTGATGAGTTGAGTATAGATGATTTTAGACATATAAATATAGAAAAATTTTTAAACCTAAAAGTAGAATGGCTGGAAAAACTTGTATATCTTCAGTATGTTGAGCAGATAGATGAGATTTTAGAGATAGTTCCACAAGCCATAAAAGATGAACTTTTAAAAGTAAAAGAGTTGTGTGAAAATATCTCTTACAAAAATGTGGTTATAGCACCTATGTATTATGCAAAGATGCTTTACTATGATGAGTTGTACTTTAGAGTTATAGATAAAAACGAGGTTTATGCTCGTGGTGGAAGATATAAAAATGAAGAGTTGACTTCAGTAGGTTTTGCAATATATACAGATGCTCTTTGTGAGACACTGACAAAATAAGGGATATAGATAATGAAAGCAGATTTGATAGTTGGAATCCAATGGGGAGATGAGGGAAAAGGTAAGATAGTTGATAGACTTGCTTGTGAGTACGATATGGTTTGTAGAAGTCAAGGGGGACACAATGCAGGTCATACAATCTGGGTAGATGGTGTTAAGTATGCACTGCATCTAATCCCATCAGGTGTACTAAATCCAGAAGCTATAAATGTAGTTGGAAACGGTGTTGTTTTATCTCCAGAATCTATCATAAAAGAGATGACACAGTTTAAAAACCTAGAAGGTCGCCTTTTTATATCTGACAAAGCACACCTAAACCTACCTTACCATGCTCTAATTGACCAAGCAAAAGAGAGACTAAAGGGCGATAAAGCTATAGGTACGACAGGAAAAGGTATCGGACCAGCTTATGCAGATAAGATAAACCGTACAGGTTTTAGAGTTGGCGAACTTTTAGACACTAAAAAGCTTACTGCATCTATCATCTCATATTTTGAGCAAAACAGAGCTATCTTTGATATATATGAGATACCTACACCAAAAGAGGATGAGCTTTTAGCAGAACTAGATGGATATAAAGAAAAACTAGCTCCTTTTATAACAGATACTACTCAACTTGTTTGGAAAGCATTAGATGATGAGAAAAAAATTCTTTTAGAGGGTGCTCAGGGAACTATGCTAGATATTGACCATGGTACTTACCCTTATGTAACTTCAAGTGCAACTGTTAGTGCTGGTGCTTGTACAGGTCTTGGGATAAATCCTAAAGATATAGGAAAAGTAACAGGTATCGTAAAAGCTTACTGTACTCGTGTTGGTAACGGACCATTTCCTAGTGAAGATTTAGGTGAAGATGGTAAAAGACTCGGAGAACAAGGTCATGAGTTTGGAACAACAACAGGAAGAGCAAGAAGATGTGGTTGGTTTGATGCAGTAGCAACAAGACATGCTTCTCGCTTAAATGGTTGTGATGAACTAGCACTGATGAAACTTGATGTTTTAGATGGTTTTGATGAGGTAAAAGTTTGTGTTGCTTATGAGTATGAGGGCAGGGAGATAGACTATATGCCATCAGATTTAGATGCAGTAAAACCTATCTATAAAACCTTTAAAGGTTGGGATAAAACTGAGGGTGCTAGAACCTTTGAAGAGTTACCACCATCTGCTCAAGAGTATGTAAAAGTGATAGAAGAGATAAGCAAGACTAAAGTTGGAATTATCTCAACTTCTCCTGAGAGAGATGATACTATCATACTATAAAAGAAAGTAAGGAAAAAAGCTTTTGAAAACTCGTTTTAGTTCACTTGTAAAGTTGAAAAAATCTACTATGCAAAAGAGTGAAAGAGTTGTTCAAAAAGCCAATGCAACCCTAAATAGTGCATCTACAGCACTAGAACTTTCATATAAAAGTATAAATGATATAGATGCACCACAAAATGGGACTATGAGTTCATTTTTGGCATCAAGGACACTTCTTTCTTCTGCTAGAGATATTATTAAACACAACCAAGATTGGGTAAATTTTGCAAAAGAGCAAGTTCAAAGTGCTAAAGAGAGATTAAAATTGGATATGATTGAATATGAAAAGTTTAATCACTTAGAGTTTCAAGAGATTCAAAAAGAGATAAAAAAGTTAAAAGCACAAGAGATAAAAGATTTAGATGAGGTAGCTTTAATGACTCATACTATAAAGGCTAAACAATGAGATTACTTATACTATTTATTTTTACATTTACATCCTTAATGGCACTTCAAACAAGCCAAAGACTTTTTGACTGTACTGCTATTTTTAAAGAGCGTAAAAGTGAACTTTTAGTTGAATTAGAACGCATAGATGAACAAAAGCAGGCTTTAGCTTCTTTAAAAATAGCAACAGAAGAGCTACTAAAGAAAAAAGAAAATAGACTCAACCAAAGAGAAGAAAATGTTGATTCAAAATTAACTGAGATAACTAAAAAAGAAAAAAACATAAAAGAGATGTTGAAAAAAAATGAAACTATCTTAAAAGAGATAAAATCTCAAAAAATGGATAAGATAGCTCAAACCTTTGCTAAGATGAAACCAGCCTCAGCGGCAAATATACTATCTGATATGGATACTAGTAGAGCATCATTAATCTTAGGCTCATTAAAACCAAAAATAGTTGGAAAAATACTAACAAAAATGGAACCAAAAAAAGCCTCAGAGCTTACTCTCATATTATCTAATTAAATTCTAATCAAAATTATAGTAAAATGCATAAATTATTTTAACAAGTAGGGTCTATCGCATGAAAATATCACTAAAAACTATCCCACATATATCTAGCAGAGTTGCTATCGATTTAAACAAGAGTGGTGTTGTTACGATGACAAAAGGGCTTGAAGCAGTTGCTGATGAAGCTAGAAAAATACTAGAAGCAAATGTAAAACAAGAGATGGCACTAGAAGAAAAGGCTGATGAAATATGTTCTGAAAATGAGGAACAGATAGAGTTTATGTTGGCAGATGAAAGACAACTTTTCTTTATGATTAAGAAAAAACTAGCTCCTGAATTTGGCATTATTTTAAACTATGAAGAGAGATATTCAGACCTTTCGCATAAGATTTTGGATGAACTTTATGAAGAAGATCTAATCCATTTTGAAGTAACTGAAAATCGTATAAAAAACATCATATATAACGCCATTACTTCATTTATAGCAGATGCTTCTGAGTTAGATGATGCTGTTATGGATAAGATACGCTCTTATAAAAAAAGATATATCCCAGGAACTGATGAGTTTGATATCTTGTATGAGAAAATCTATAGAGAAGAGTTGCTAAAAAGAGGTATGGAGTAAAATGAGCATGAAAAATGAGATGAAAAGAGTATATATCTACCTTGAAAATGGAACCTTTTTAGAGGCAGATAGTTTTGGGGCAGATGATACTGTTGTTGGAGAGATAGTTTTTAATACATCTATGAGTGGCTATCAAGAGATTATGTCTGACCCATCATACGCAGGTCAGTTTGTAACTTTTACTATGCCAGAGATTGGTAATGTTGGTATAAATGATCAAGATATGGAGAGTACCAAAGCTCATGCAAAAGGGATGATAGTTAGAAAATATCAAGATAGATACTCAAACTTTCGTGCTACAGATTCATTAAAAAACTTTTTATTAGAGCATAATGTTATGGGGATTTGTGATATCGATACAAGATTTTTAACAAAGATGATAAGAAAAGAGGGTGCAATGATGATGGTTGCATCTACAAAAGTATCTAACAAAGATGAACTTAAAAATATACTTGCCAACTCACCACGCATAGAGGATATAAACTATATTCAAGAAGTTAGTACAAAAGTTGCATATAAACATGAAAACTCTACTTATTCTAAAGTTACATTTGAGTATGAAAAAGCTCCAGAGGTACAAGCAAACATAGCAGTTGTAGATTTTGGAGTAAAAAGAAATATTTTAAATGAACTCGTGAATGCGGGTATCGGTGTTGAAGTTATCCCAAATAATTTTGATGCAGATACACTTATCCAAAAATACAATGATAAAGTCATAGATGGTGTGTTTTTATCAAATGGGCCAGGTGACCCACTTGTACTTAAAAAAGAACAAATGCAAATCAAAAAGCTTATAAGTGCAAAAGTACCTATGTTTGGAATCTGTTTAGGTCATCAACTTCTTTCTATATCCCATGGATACGATACTTTTAAATTAAAATTTGGTCATCATGGTGGAAATCATCCTGTCAAAAATGAAAAAACTGGTTTTGTTGAGATAACAGCACAAAATCATAACTATAATGTACCAGATAACATAACTGATATAGCAGAGGTTACACATACAAATCTTTTTGATAATACTATAGAAGGTTTAAAGTATAATGATGCACCAATTTTTTCAGTTCAACATCATCCAGAAGCTAGTCCTGGACCAAAAGAGAGTAGTTATATATTCTCAGAGTTCTTATCTCTTATAAAAAGATGATTTTTAGATGCATTATTGCATCTAAATCATAACCCTATCTTATACCACACTAAAAAATCACTTTCTTAAACTTACATAAAATTACAAAAGTAAACAAAAATCTAATAAATACTAAAAATTGTCAAAAAAGAGTCACTTTTTAAGATAGTTTAAACTTTTGTATTGATATAGTAACAATGTTAATTAGTCTAATTTTTCTTTGTTAGACATAATTGCTTTGAATCTTAAGGAGGCTATATATGGAGAATCGTCCATTAGAGTACGACTATACAGTTGCAAAATGGTATATGTTCGCAGCTATTGCACTTGGAATTGTTGGTATGACAATCGGTGTATTTATTGCGTTTGAACTTGCTTTCCCAAGTCTTAACTTGGTGTTAGGACAAGGGCTTGGTGAATATACAAACTTTAGTCGTCTTCGTCCACTGCATACGGATGCAGTTGCGTTTGGTTTTACAGTAAGTGGTATTTTTGCTACTTGGTTTTATGTTG
>JAADDU010000065.1 GCA_013153755.1 Campylobacterota bacterium
TTTTAGGTAAGAACTCCATCATAGTTAAAAAGATAAAACTAGGAGATGAGATAAAAGATGAAAACTCATCATCACTACCTCTTGGTTTTGCTATAGCTCTTTTAGAAGATGGTGATGGGATTATAGATATAGATATGCCAGTAGAAGGTAATGTTGATGATCCAGATTTTAAGTATGGAGCTTTACTTTGGAAAACATTTGCTAACTTGATAGTAAAAGCAGTAGCTTCACCATTTAAATTTTTAGGTTCTATGATGGGTATAAATGGGGATGAGTTAGAGTATGTTGAATTTGAAAAAGGGTTGACAAATATACTTCCACCTGAGAGAGAAAAACTTGATAAGATAGTAAAACTAATGATAAAAAGACCAAAAATCAACCTTTCTATAACTCCTCAGTATGATGAAGTGCAAGATGCATGGGTTTTAAAGCAACAAAAATTGACTAAAATGATTATGCAAAAAAGTGGTGTTAAAAATACAAAAGAGCATCAAAATGTTATGAGCATAGATATACTAGAAGATATATATCACTCTTTAGCACCAAAAGAAAGTCTATCATCTATAAAAAAAGAACTAGCTAAAAAATATAGTGGAGAAATTTTAAATAGATTTTACTTAAATGAGCTTATAGGTAGATCTACAAAACTTCAAAATCTAACACCAAATGAGCTTATATTATTAGCAGAAAAAAGGGTTGCGCTTATAAGAGAGTATCTAGTTGAGAATGGTGGGATAAAAACAGATAGAATCCAGATAGAAAAAACAAAGCTTATATCTAAAGATAAAGAGAATTGGGTTAAAACTAAATTAGAAGTGCTAATCAAATAATTTGACAAATCTTTAAATAAGTTTTTGCTATAATTAAAACTGAATTAATTATAAGGTTAAGTTATGGCATTTTCAGCACAAAACAGAAAAGGAACCATAAGTGGTATCATATTTGTTGCTATTTTCGCATCAGCAGCAACTATGATAGCAAATATCGGTTTTATGAAAGCGTTGGGGATTTCTCCTCTTGTTATAGGTATAGTTATGGGTATCTTCTATGCAAACACTCTGCACAATCACATCCCAAGTGAGTGGGGAACAGGTATAACATTTAGTGGTAAAAAGATACTTAGATTTGCCATAGTTTTTTACGGTTTTCGTATAACATTTCAACAGATTGCAGATGTTGGTATAGAAGGTTTTTTAGTTTCTCTTATCATGTTGAGTTCTACATTTTTACTAGGAACTTATTTAGGACATAAAATATTTAAGATGGATAGAGATACTGCTATGCTTACAGCTTCAGGAGCATCCGTATGTGGTGCAGCAGCAGTGTTAGCAACTGAACCTGTACTAAAAGCAGAGGGTCATAAAACTGCTGTAGCTGTTTCTATGGTTGTTTTGTTTGGTACTATTTCTATGTTTTTATACCCTGTACTTTATGCATCTATCATAGAACCAGCAACAGGCTTTTTACATATGAGTACACAAGAGTTTGGTATCTATGTAGGTGGAACTATCCACGAAGTTGCTCAAGTTGTTGCAGTTCCAGCTTCTATCATGGGTGCACCTCAAGAGATGGCAAACTCAGCAGTTATAGTTAAGATGACAAGAGTTATCATGATAGCACCTATGCTTATAGTTTTAGGACTTTATCTTTCATATAGTGCTAAAAAGAGTGGTAGTGTTGGAGGTGGTGTTAAGCTTGTTATACCTTGGTTTGCAGTGTATTTCATCGGTATGGCAGGATTTAACTCACTGCATCTAGTTCCTGAATCTGTAGTAAGTGTTATAAATGAGATAGATACATTTTTACTTACTATGGCTATGACTGCCCTTGGTATGGGAACTATATTTGCTAAGTTTAAAGGTTTAGGACTTGCTCCACTTTATACAGCTGGTAGTATGTTTGTATGGCTTGTTGTTGGTGGTTTTTTAGTTACAAAGTTTGTTGTAACAACATTTTAATAAAACTATTTAGGAAAAAATTATATAATTGAGCTAAAAAAAGGAGTTTAAAGGTGTCGCATCTACCAACTACACTAAACTCCTTTTGGCTTTGGAGAGAAGTCTCTTCAAAGCTTGGTGTCTCAAATCCAGCCTATAAATACTGGAAAAACACACCAAATATGAAATTAAATAACAAATATATCTTTATCCAAAAAAACACCCTTCCAAAAAAACATGAGTATGTTGAAAATATTTTAACGGACTTATCTGGTTTTTTACCCATAAAATATGCTTCAGATAGACTTCATGTTAATGAACATATATTTTCTTATGAAAAAATGAAACTCTATAAAGAGTTTGAGTATAAGTTTGTAGAGGATGTAAAGTTTGTAAATATTAAAAGATTTTTCACAGAGTTTGGTATAAAAGTTTCTAAAGACTCCATCATCCAATTAGGTCGCATAAAAGACTTAGAGTTTAGTTCATCTTCAACTTTTTATAACTTGAAAAATGATTATGGAATCATGGTTTATGAATAGTCTTTTTATAGAATTTAGAGACCCTCTTTTTGGGATAATTGTTTTCTTTGTTCTCATATTTATGATTACATTTTTATCTTATTGGTGGGCTAGGTTTAAAACAAAAGAAGACCACAAACACCTTGATAAGTTTTTAAAACAGTTTAGCTCTCTCCCAACTCAAAATGAGTTAAAGATTCTCGTAACAAGAGGCGAATTTAGTGAAAAATCTTGGTTACTACTTGCTCGTTCATACTTTATAAATGGTGATTATGAAAAAAGTATAGAGATATATCTTGAGCTTTTAAAAGTTGGAGATAAATCAAACTATAGAGATATACTTTTTTTACTTGGAAAAACTTACTTTAAAGCAGGTTTTTTACAACGTGCCAAAGAGATTTTTTTAAAGATACTTCAAAACAACCCCCGTACGCCACAAGCCTTAAACTACTTACTGCTTGTATATGAGCAGATGAGAGAGTACAAATTAGCTTTAGAGGTGCTAGAACCATTAGATGAGTTAGATAAAGATATACACATAGATAGCATATATTTAAAACTTTTAGCTCTTTTAAATCAAACAACTATAACACAAGAACAAAAGACACAAAAAGTTATAGAGTTTTATGAATCTAACCATGAACTTACATATATGGTTTTTGAGTATCTATTTCGTATAGATGCACATGTGGCTTGGGAAAACTTTGATAGTTCAAAGAGTGAAGTTTTAACAGATATACTTTGGCGTATAGATAAAAAAGATTTAGATTTGGATATAATCACAAAAAATGGCTATCTAAGAGAATTATATACAGCTAGAGGGGATGTAAATCTTGCTATAGGTAGTTCTGTATTTGAGTTTGATGTTCTCATAAACCTTAGTAAGAGTGCAAATGCAACGATTAGTTTTGAGTATGTTTGTGACAACTGTAAGGTTACTTTCCCTTTTGCTTTTCATAGATGCAGTGGTTGTCATGCTATAAATACATCAAGAATAGAGATGAGTTTAGTAAAAGATTATTATAAGGATTTTAGTGAAGAAAATAACTCTTTTCAGTGATGGTAGTGCTTTAGGTAACCCTGGTCCTGGTGGATATGGCGTTATACTTAGGTATGGAGATAAAGAGAGAGAACTCTCTGGTAGAGAGGCTCATACAACAAACAACAGGATGGAACTATTAGGTGCTATAGAGGGGCTAAGAGCTTTAAAAGAGAGTTGCGAAGTTGAGATAATCTCAGACTCATCTTATGTTGTTAAAGGTATAAATGAATGGTTAGCAAACTGGATAAAAAAAGACTTTAAAAAAGTCAAAAACCCAGACCTATGGAGAGAGTATATAAAGGTTTCAAAACCACATAAGGTAAAAGCTACTTGGGTAAGGGGACATGATGGACATGAAGAAAATGAAAGGTGTGACAAGCTCGCAAGAGATGAAGCACAAAAAGCAAAAGATTTGTTATAGGAGTTTAAGATGAACAAGAGCATAGAAACTTTAGAAAATGATTTAGGATATGAGTTTAAAGATAAAAAGCTCATTATCGAAGCGCTGACACACAAAAGTTATAAACAGCCCTACGATAATGAGCGACTAGAATTTTTAGGAGATGCAGTACTTGACTTGGTTGTTGGGGAATATCTGTTTAAAAAGTTTAGAAAATCTGATGAGGGAAAACTCTCAAAGATAAGAGCATCACTAGTAAATGAAACAGGCTTTCATAAACTAGCAAAAGCATTAAATCTCGGAGAGTATATACTACTCTCAAATGCAGAAGAGAACAATGGTGGACGGGAAAAGTCATCACTACTATCAAATGCTTTTGAGTCGGTTATGGGAGCTATTTACCTTGAAGCTGGACTAGAAGAAGTTCAAAGAATCTCTATAGCACTGATAGAAAAAAATCATAAAGAGATATCCTTAGATTCATTATTTAGTGATTTTAAAACATCACTTCAAGAGCTAACACAAGCTAGATTTGGAGTAACTCCAGAGTATAGAGTAGTAGCCTCTCGTGGACCTGACCATCTAAAAGAGTTTGAAGTTGCAGTTTTTATAGAAGATAAAGAGTATGCAAGAGCGATAGGAAAAAGTAAAAAGATAGCTCAACAAGAGAGTGCAAAGATAGCTCTTGAGTTATTAAAGAAGGAAAAATAGTGAACAGTTTTGGAATGAAGTTAAGATTTTCAACATTTGGGGAGAGTCATGGGAAAGCTTTGGGGTGTATCTTAGATGGTGTTCCAGCAGGTCTTGAGATAGATGAAGAGTATATCCAAAGTGAGCTTGACCGTAGAAAACCAGGGAAAAGTGAGTTTGAAACAGCTAGAAAAGAAGCAGATGAAGTTGAGATACTAAGTGGTGTGTTTGAGGGGCTTAGTACTGGTACACCTATTGCGATGGTCATCTACAACACAAACCAAAAATCTCGTGATTATACAAACATAAAAGATGTTTTTCGCCCAGGTCATGCAGACTTTACATACTTTCACAAATACGGCTTAAGAGATTATAGAGGTGGTGGTAGAAGTAGTGCAAGAGAGACTGCTGCAAGAGTTGCTGCTGGGGCTATTGCAAAACTTATGCTTAAAAAACTTGGCATTGAGATACTAAGTGGTATAAGTGAAGTTGCAGGGATAAAAGCAGAAACTTATAACTATGATAGTGCAAAAAGTAGCATTATCTATGCACTCGATTCTAAAGTTGAAGATGCTCAAAAAGAAGCCATACTAAAGGCAAAAAATGAACACGATTCTGTTGGTGGTGTCTCAAGAGTTATAGCCAAAGGTTGCCCAGTTGGTTTAGGTCAACCACTCTACTATAAACTCGATGGTGTTTTAGCAGATGCAATGATGGGAATCAATGCAGTTAAAGCAGTAGAGATAGGCGATGGTGTTTTAAGTGCTAGTGCTTTAGGCTCAACAAACAACGATGCTATAAGAAGTGATGGTTTTGAGTCAAACCATGCAGGTGGTATCCTCGGTGGTATAAGTAATGGCGAAGATATAGTTATGAATGTGTATTTTAAACCTACACCATCTATATTTAAAGAACAACACACCATAACTACTAAAGATGAAGAGGTAGATTTTGCACTAAAGGGCAGACATGACCCATGTGTAGCTATCAGAGGTACCATAGTTTGTGAGTCCATGATGGCACTTGTAATTGCAGATATGATACTTTTAAATATGGGCTCAAAAATGGAAGGTGTTGTAAAATACTATGCATAATGATAAAACCTTGATACATCTTTTAGTTGATAATGCTTATATAGAACAACTTATGCAAGAACTTCCAAAAGATAAAGTGGTGGTTGTAGAAGAAAGCTTCAAAGAGAATAAAAAGCTTTTTGAAGCTGAAGTACAAAACTATAAGAGTAATAACCTTAAAACTAAAGATTATTATGAAAGTATGAAAGATTTAGATAGTTGGTTAGAGTAAAACATTTAAAAAAGAACAACAAACCTATTGTTTTAGTGAGGTTATAGTTTAGCATACTTTGTAAATTTTTCTAAAATCATTTTTAATTTAGGCTCTATCCTTGTTTTACAAAAAGGTTTGCTAGGGTCTTTTTTATAGTAATTTAGATATTTTTCTTGGTTTAGTTTAAAACTTTCAAATGGATAAACTTTTGTTATAAGTGGTTTATCAAAATACATTTGCATATCTTTTAGTATATTTGTAGCCTTTTTATTCTGTATCTTGTTAAAAGTATATATAGCTGAACGATATTTTTGTCTAAAAGTATGATTTGAGGTACTGTTATGTGTAAGAAGATGTACCTCTATGAGTATATCTAATGGAATTTTAGTAGTATCAAAGTGAACTATGACTGCTTCACTTGGTGTGGTGGCACCAAGGATGCTAGAGCTTATCCAACCTTGTTCCACTTTTTGTACACCTTTTAGTGTGTCAAATATGGCTTCCGTGCACCAATGACACCCACCACCAAATGCGATTTTATGCACTACTTTTTAATCTCTTCTCTAGAAACAAATTCTAATACTGTAGCATTTATACAAAATCTGTTTTTACCATTTGGAGCATCATCAAAAACATGTCCTAGATGTGCTCCTGATTTTTTTGCTATAACTTCAACTCTTTTCATACCAAAAGAGTTATCCACTTTTTCTATAGTTGCTCCATCAACAGCTTTAAAAAAACTAAGCCAACCTGAACCAGAATTAAATCTATCACGAGTATCAAAGAGTATATCCCCTGAGATTTTATCTATAAATACACCATCTTTTGTATGTTTAAACTCTTCATATTGTTTACAAAATCTTCTATCTGTACTTTGATTAAAAGCCACATCAAAAGCTTCACTATCTGCGCCTAATTTGAATTTTGCTAAAGCTTTATAAAATGTTTTTTCATCCATATAGCCTGTATATGCATATATCTCTTTAGCATCTTCTATAAAAAATACGGTAGGTGTTCCTTGGATTTTTGAGCTAATCTTAAAACCTTTTAACTCATCTTGCTTTGCAATCCTAAGTGGTATATTGGAGTTATAATGTTCTAACACATCACTCTTAAATTTTTCACAAAATTTACAATGTAGTGCATCTATAACTACTATCTCTTTACCACCTAAAGGGATGATGAAATCGGAGAGAGCCTCTTTAGCAAATTTTACACCCGTTGAGTGATTTGGGCAATATCCATGTGGATTTTTTGCTAAATAATTTTGATGATACCCCTCTGCTTTATAGAACTTATCTAGAGGTTTTATCTCTGTAGTTATGTTTGCATATCCAGCTTTATTTAAAAGTTTTTGATACTCTATCTTAGTTTCTAATGCTATCTCTTTTTGTGTATCATTTGTATAATATAATGCACTTCTATAGTTATTTCCTTTGTCATTACCTTGTCTATCTCCCTGTGTTGGGTCATGTAGTTCCCAAAAAGATTTGATGAGGGTTTTAGTGGAGATTTTGCTATCATCATATACTACCTCAACTGCTTCTGTGTGGTTTATAATCTCATTACTTGGAGTTCTTTGACTAAGAACTTGTTCATAAGTTGGGTTGTCATAATTTCCACCTGCATAACCTGATGTTGCTTTTATAACACCTTTAAGATTATCAAAATGTTTTTCAACACCCCAAAAACAACCAGCTCCAAAAACTATGGTTTGTGTATTTGCCATAAGTGCCATGCTAACTCCTAAAATTAAAAGTACATTTTTCATAAATGTCATCCTTTTGAAATATAAGTGGGAGTTTAGCAAAAAGATTTTAACAATAGTGGAACAAATGTTCCTATCGCTACTTTTGTCTTCTTAATCTATTAAGGGATTGTCTAGTTATCCCTAGATAAGATGCTATATGTTCAACCTGAACATCCTTTTTAAACACACCTGGAAAATAATGAACTAGGAGGTCAAGTCTCTCTTTAGCATTTTTTGTAAGTAGGTTAAAAGTTCTCTCTCTCATTATGGCATAAGAGTCCTCAGCCATTTTAGTAGCAAACTTTTGCCATTTTTGACTGCTATCATAGAGAGATAAAAGGTCTTGTTTATTTATTTTTACAAGGGTTGTATCTGATAGTGCTTCAAAAGCAAGTACTTCAGGTATATTTTGAGTAAAGCTTACATAATCTACTACAGCTATATCCATAAGCATACGGTGGCTAAGTGAGTCCATATTAAGGCAGTGAAATGTCCAAGTAAAGTCTCTTCCATCTTCTTCTAGTTTGTAAGAGCGAACTATCCCATCTAGTATAAAATAAAGTGACTGAGAAACTTCAGAATCTCCATATATATGTTCCCCTTTTTTATAATGTACTTTTGTAAATAGTAAAGATAAGCTTTCCCACTCTTCATCATCTAAATGTATAAAATGATTTATATACTCTTTGAGTTCTTGCATTAACTATATATCAATATTTTGTAAGATAATACTTATTTTTTTCATTAAGTTTATTAAATGCCATTTTTTTACCTTTATTTAACTTCTAAAATCTCAGTATAACATAAACTAATTATATATTTTTTTATAGATACCAAAAGCTATATTTTTGAGATTTTTATTCTTATAGATATAATCAGCATGACCTTTTATAAAAATACCACCTTCATTTAACATATCTATTATGATTTGTGTGGCTTGTATTCTTTTTATCTCATCAAAGTATATAAACATATTTCTAGATAAGATTACATCATATTTTTCTTTAGTTACATCTATACTAAATATATTTTGTTGCTTAAAAAAAGTATCTTTTTTAATATCTCTAGATATAGACAACTTGTTATCATCCACTTTTGTAAAATACATATCTCTTGTTTTTTTGTCTACACTATATAATGAATGTTCATCATA
>JAADDU010000072.1 GCA_013153755.1 Campylobacterota bacterium
TATATAATGATTTGGTAAATTTATATGCTACAGATAAGCAAAATGTAGAAATCTTTTCACAAGAAGCAGATGCAATACAACTTAGAATGAAGAAAAAACCGGTAGATGATGTTAGTCCAATGATGCTTGATCCTGTAACGCAGATAAAGAATTATCATGGGATGATAAATTCATATGCAAATAAAAAAGGGATAAAAGATAGTAATTTTACATCAGTAACAATCTTTGAGATAGATAACTTTTCTAAGAAAAAGAGAACTTTTTCACAAGAGTTCACACAAAATATACTTAAAAAGATTGCTTTTACTATATCGCTACATGAACAAGCAACTGATGTGATAGCTAGAACTGACTACAATCAATTTACTGTTATCTTATCAAGAGCATCAAAAGAACAACTTTTTAAAGATATGGATATTATTCGTCAAAGTATCTCTGAAATTAAATTTAAAGAACCAGGTGGAAAACAAATCGCTGTAACTGTAACTGGTGGATATATGGTAAAACCATTAAATCAACATATAGAAGAAGCTTTAAAGATAGCTAAAGAGATTCTTAATGAAGCTAAAAAAAGTGGCAATAATTTTATTGGTAAAATAAAAGGGACAAATAAGTTGATATAGATGTTAAATATCAACTTTGTAATGTCCTAAATAGTAACAAACTCAAACTTCCCTTTCTCAAACTTTGTATTTAACATAAACAAAGGGTTCTCACG
The DNA here is from genome assembly GCA_013153755.1 of Campylobacterota bacterium. The sequence goes on from JAADDU010000072.1 coordinate 719, forward strand.
CTATAATCTACATTATTTTTATATCTTTAAACGAAGGAAAGCTAATGAGTATTCCTATTTATACTTACGATGCGATTGTTGTTGGTGCAGGTCTTGCAGGATGTGCAGCAGCAAGAGAGTTGCAAAATGCAGGAAAAAAAGTTGCTGTTATTACAAAGTTACATCCCCTAAGAAGTCACTCAGGTGCAGCTCAAGGTGGTGTTAATGCAGCATTTAGTGATGAAGACTCTGTAGAGTTACATGAATTTGATACAGTAAAAGGTTCTGATTATTTAGCAGATCAAGATGCTGTTGAGTTTATGTGTCAAAAAGCTCCTGAGACTATCAGATGGGCTGAGAGAATGGGTGCTGCTTTTAGTAGAACTGCTGATGGAAAGATTGCACAAAGACCTTTTGGTGGTCAATCTTCACCTCGTGCATGTTATGCAAAAGACAGAACAGGTTTAACTCTGCTTCAAACTATATATGAACAAGCTCACCGTGCTGGTGTTAAGTTTTGGGATGAATGGTATGCAGCTGACATCATCTACAAAGATGGAAAAGTTAGTGGTGTAGTTGCTTTTAATATCCGTGATATGCAAACTGTGATTTTCAATGCAAAATCAGTAATGTTCGCAACTGGTGGATATGCTCGTTCATACAAAATCAACTCAAATGCTCATGCAAATACAGGTGATGGTCTTAGTATTGTTGCTCGTCATGGTCTTCCTTTAGAAGATATGGAATTTGTACAGTTTCACCCATCTGGACTTAGTGGAAATGGTGTTTTAATCTCTGAAGCTGCTCGTGGTGAGGGTGGAAGACTTTTCAACTCTAAGGGTGAGCGTTTTATGGAAAAATACGCTCCAAATGCTATGGAGTTAGCATCTCGTGATGTTGTAAGTCGTGCAATATTAAATGAGATAAGAGAAGGTCGTGGAGTTGGTCCAAGAAAAGATGCTGTATATATAGATGTAACACATCTTGGAAAAGATTTGATTATGGAGAGACTTCCTGAGCTTCGTGATTTAGCTATCACATTCTTAGGTCTTGATATGATTAAAGAACCTATCCTTATATCTGCAACTGCTCACTATTCTATGGGTGGTATACCTGTAAATATAGCTGGAAATGTTCGTAAAAACAATGATGAATTTATAGAAGGTTTTTATGCTGCTGGAGAGTGTTCTTGTGTATCTGTTCATGGAGCTAATCGTCTTGGTGCGAACTCTGTTCTTGAAGCACTTTTATTTGGTCGTTTTGTTGGTAAAACAATGGTTAGCGAGATAGAAGATATAGAGTTAAGAGTTGCAACACAAGAAGATGCAAAAACTGCTTTAGATGAAATGGATTTTATACTTAAAAACAATGGTAGCGAGAACATCACTCAACTTAGAGATGAACTTCAAGAGTGTATGACTGCAAATGCTGGTGCTTTTAGAACAAAAGAGACTCTACAAATCGCTATAGATAAAGTAAAAGAGCTTAGAAAAAGATTTAAAGATATCCGTATCAAAGATAAGTCAAAAGTGTTCAATACTGAACTTCAAGAAGCTATAGAATTTGGTCATATGATTGACTATTCTGCGTTTATTGTTGAGAGTGCGATTGAAAGAAATGAGAGTCGTGGGGCTCATTATAGAGAAGATTTTGAAAGTCGTGATGATGAAAACTTCTTAAAACATACTATGGCTTATATGAATGAAGATGGTGAGATAAAACTTGACTACATGGATGTTAAACTTGGCAAACATGAACTTAAAGCTAGAAACTACTAAGGAGGGACTTATGAGTACAAATATTACTACAAAAAAAGTAAACTTCAAAGTATTTCGTTTTAATGCAGATGAAGATTATCTTCCATATTATGAAGACTATAACATGGAAGTAACTTCTGAAGAAGTTGTTTTAGATATATTAAATAGAATCAAATGGGATCATGATGGTAGTTTTTCATACCGTCGTAGTTGTCGTCATGGTATATGTGGAGCTTGTGCTATTAAAGTAAATGGTAGAAGTACATTAGCTTGTAAAGAGAGCATGACAACAATGCTTGAGATGTTTGGTGATGAACTTATTATAGAACCTTTAAGCATAAAAAGAGCTGTTAAAGATATGATCATAGACAAAGGAGATTTCTGGGAGAAACACGATGCTATCCACCCTTATCTTATCTCTGATGTTGAAGAACATCCAGAACATGAACATATAGTTACACCAGAAGAAGCTGAAGAGTTAAATGAAGCAGACTTATGTATCCAATGTGGTGCTTGTCATTATGCTTGTCCTGTTGTTGAGATAAATGAAGACTTCTTTGGTCCAGCAGCATTTGCAAAAGCTTACCGTTTTGAAGCTGATGTTCGTGATGATGCTCACATATCAAGACTTAAAGAGCTTCAAGAAGAGAAGCAGGGTGTTTGGGATTGTGCTAAATGTTATGAGTGTGCAGAAGTTTGTCCTAAAGATGTAAATCCTATAGATAAAATCACTAAACTTCATCAGATGTTATTTAAAGAGGGTGTTGCTAAGAGTAATGTTGCGACTCGTCATGCTGTTGGATTTAAAGATTCTATTGCTAAAAATGGTGTACTTGATGAGGGTGGATTGGTACTTTATTCTGAAGGTCCTTCTATCGTTAAACATATACCTGTTGCACTTAAAATGTATAAAAAAGGTAAGATTGTTCCACCATGGGATATTACCAAGTCAGATAACCTTGATGAGATACAAAAACTTATAGAATCATCATCAACTGCAAAGTTTTAGGAGTAGATAAATGGAAAAATTAAAATACGCACTTTTTACAGGATGTACTGCTAAACAAAGTACTCCAGAGCAGATGAAATCAACAATGGCAGTTGCTGATAAACTAGGAATTGAGCTTGTGGAACTTACAGAAGCATCTTGTTGTGGTGCTTCACACTTACAAGATTATGATGACTTTTTATCTTTAGTTTTAAATGCTAGAAACATTGCTTATGCTGAAAAACATGGTCTTACAATGGTTACTATATGTAATACATGCCAGTTAAATACTGCTATGACTAAACACCGTTTAGATAATAATGCAGAGTTAAAAGCAAAAGTAAACGAAAAACTAGCAGAAGTTGGACTTGAGTATAAAGGTACTTCTGCTATAACTCACTTTTTATATGCTATTATCGATGATATAGGATTAGATAAAATTAAAGAGATGGTTGTTAAGCCTCTTAGCGAGTTTAATATTGCACCATTTTATGGTTGTCACAACATCCGTCCTTCAGAGCTTACAAACTCTACTCATAAAACAAAAGAAGATCCTTATAACCCAACTTCACTAGATGAGCTTATAGTAGCTTGTGGTGGTGTGAGTGTTGATTATAAAGAGAAAAACAAATGTTGTGGTTTTCATGTAGAACTTCAAGCTCCTAAAACTGCATCTATCTTAACAGGTAATGCTATAGCAGGTGCTATGGATGGAAATGCAGATATGATGGTAACACCTTGTCCACTTTGTCACTTAAAACTAGATACTCAGACTCACCATGCAAGTAAAGCGATAGGTCGTGATGTTGAACTTCCTGTTTTACATATGCAACAAATGATAGGTTTAGCTCTTGGCTGTAGTGCTGAAGAATTAGGTCTACAACATCACTTGGTAGATGTTGATTTTATATAAATAACAAATTAAAAACTTTCTAAGTGATATACTTAGAAAGTTTTTTCATCTACTAAACTCTCCAATTTTTTTCAAATAAAGCTTTATAAAGTACAATTAAGATAATATCACAAAGATAATATGTATAGAGGTTATATATGAACAATAGAATAGATTTCAAAACAGCAATGAAGCTTTGGGATATGGACTTTTTTGAGCTTGGTAAAAAAGCAGATGATATAAGACAGAGTTTACATGGTAAAAAGAGCTACTTTAATATAAATCGTCACATAAACCCTACAAATGTATGTGCAGATATATGTAAGTTTTGTGCCTATAGTGCAAATAGAAAAAATCCAAATCCATACACTATGAAACATGATGAAATTTTAAAAATAGTAAAAGATGTTGAGAGTAGGGGAGCTAAAGAGGTTCATATAGTTTCTGCTCATAATCCAGATACAGGGTTAGAATGGTATTTAGAGATATTTAAAAAGATAAAAAATACATATCCAAAACTTCATGTAAAAGCTTTAACAGCTGCTGAAGTTGATTTTCTTGCTAGAACATACAACAAAAGTTATGATGAGATACTTGATTTGATGGTTGAGTATGGGGTGGACTCTATGCCAGGTGGTGGAGCAGAGATTTTTGATGAAAAGGTGCGTGATTTTATCTGTAAAGGCAAGGTTACATCTAAACAATGGCTTGAGATACATCAAAAATGGCACGAAAGAGGTAAAATGAGTAATGTTACTATGCTTTTTGGACATGTAGAATCTCGTGAAAATCGTATAGACCATATGATGCGTATAAGAGAACTTCAAGATAAAACAGGTGGTTTTAATGCCTTTATACCACTAGTATATCAAAGAGAAAACAACTACTTAAAAGTAGATAATTTTTTAAGTGCAAATGAGATTTTAAAAACTATGGCGATAAGTCGTATAGTTCTTGATAATGTTCCTAACCTAAAAGCATATTGGGTGACTTCAACTGTAAACTTAGCTCTTTTATCTCAAGAGTTTGGTGCAAATGACCTTGATGGAACGATAGAAAAAGAGTCCATAAACTCTGCTGCTGGAGCTAATAGTGCAAATGGAGTGGAACTTGATAAATTTGTAGGACTCATAAAAGATAGTGGTTTTATACCAGTTGAGAGAGATAGTCTTTATAATGAGATAAAAGTTTGGTAGATAGTATATGAATATATCGGTTATCATCCCTACATATAACCGATATACTCTCTTAAAAAGAGCTATGGCCTCTGTAGATGCACAAACTATAAAACCAGATGAGATTATAGTTATTGATGATGGTTCAACTGATGATACTTCAAAAATACAAAATGATTTCCCACATATAAAGTATATATACCAAAAAAACAAAGGTGTTAGTAGTGCTAGAAACCTTGGTATAACCACTGCATCTAATGAGTATATAACATTTTTAGACTCTGATGATGAGTGGCATAGAGATAAACTAAAAGAACAGATATCTTTTCATATAAATAATCCCGATATATTGATAAGTTATACTGATGAGTTATGGATAAGAGATGATAAGATTCTAAAGGTGCCAAAAAAATTTAAAAAAATTGGTAAAGATGCTTTTTTAGAAAACTTACATTACTGCAATATCGCTCCATCATCTGTGTTTATATATAAATCTGTATTTGATAAAGTTGGAGTATTTGATGAATCTTTAGAAGTTTGTGAAGATTATGATTTATGGCTTAGGATAGCATCAAGGTTTAAGATAGCTTTAGTAGATAAAAAGCTCATTACAAAGTATGCAGGGCATGAAGATCAACTTAGTTTTAAGCATTGGGGAATGGATAGGTTTAGAGTCTTAGCTTTGGAAAAATTATTAGATGCAGTGGTTGGAGATAAAGAGCTTATAAGAAAAGTATTGGTACAAAAATACACCTTATTACTCAAAGGTGCAAAAAAACATGATAAAATACAAAATATTTACAAATATGAAAAAAAATTAGAGAGATATAAAAGTGAATAAAACTTCAGATATAAAAGTAACATTTGGTTATATAGTTATAGCCTACCTATTTTCCATAGCTCTTCGTATGATTTGGGTTACACAGTTTAATGGCTATGAAGCCTTTATGTTTAATGGTCAGTTTATGATAAATACAAATGATGGCTATTTTTTTGCAGAGGGTGCTAGGGATATTTTAGCAGGTTTTCATCAACCAAATGATGGTTCACCTATAGAGCATGCTGTATCTGAGTTAACTGCATTTTTTGCTTCTATCCTTCCATTTTCTTTTGAAAGTATTATTTTTTATATGCCTGCTTTTTTGAGTTCACTTATAGTTATACCCATAATTCTCATAGCCAAAAGTTTAAAAAATTTAGAGATGGGGCTTATAGCTGCTCTTTTAGCATCTGTAGCATGGAGTTATTATAACCGTACTATGGTTGGTTACTTTGATACAGATATGCTTACTATAGTGTTACCTATGTTTTTGTTATGGTCTATCATCTGGGCGATACAAACAAATAAAAACCGTTATCTTCTTATAACAGCATTAGATATTTTAGTATATAGATGGTGGTATCCACAAAGTTATTCTTTAGAATTTTCATTTTTTGCTTTGATACTTATTTATACTCTTATATTTGATAGAAAAAACAGTTATAACTATAAACTTCTAGCTATGATGATGTTTGCTATGTTAAATTTTGATGGCTATGTAAGATTTCCTTTAGTTCTAGGTGTCTTTTTTATCTTTACTCAGGAAAAATTTGATAAATATATATACCATATACTTGGAGTTTCTATCGCTTTATTTTTTATAAGTGGTGGATTTAATCCTATCTGGGTTCAACTAAAAAATTATGTTTTTAAAGAGAGTGTTAGTGCAGTTGGAGATGGATTGTCTTTAAAATTTTTTAATGTACATCAAACAGTTAGAGAAGCTGGACAAATCCCTTTTGAAATGTTTGCAAACCGTATAAGTGGGCATACTATAACTTTTATACTTTCTGTTGTAGGTTATATCTATCTTGTGTATAAACATAGAATTATGATTTTTGCTCTTCCTCTTGTAGGACTTGGATTTTTAGCACTATTTGGTGGTCTTAGATTTACTATATATGCAGTTCCTATCTTAGCTCTTGGTATAGCATTCCTTATCACTGAATTAGCAGTGAGAATGCCTACAAAAAAATTAAAATACTTAAGTATGATAGCTTTTAGTATGATGATTTTATATCCTAATTATAAACATATAGAATCATATAGAGTTCCAACAGTTTTTAATGCAGATGAAGTGAAAGTTCTAGAACAACTTCATAGTATTGCATCTAGAGAAGATTATGTGATTTCATGGTGGGATTATGGTTTTCCTATACGTTATTATAGTGATGTAAAAACACTTGTAGATGGTGGGAAAAACACTGGAAAAGTAAATTTCCCAGTTAGTTTTATGTTAACAAGCACTCAAGAAGAGGCTGCAAAGATGGCTAGACTAGATGTGGAATATACAGTATCAAAAGAGCTTAATGGATCATCAAATGTAGAACAAATGACACTAGATTATGGTCTTGATGATGTAAATGACTTTTTGTTGTCTTTACAAACAGATATAAAGCTACCTAAAAAAACACGAGATATATATTTTTACTTACCAAGTAGAATGTTAAATATATATCCAACTGTAAAAGTGTTTTCAAACTTAAATCTTATGACTGGAGATAAAAAAGCTTCACCATTTTTCTTTATAAGTAAAAATTTTAAAGATACTAAAGATACTGTTTATCTTGAAAATAGTGTTTCGTTAAATAAAAAAGACAATACTATTATGCTTGGAAAACAAAAAGTAGCATTAAAAAGGATAGTAAGAACTTTTTATGATAAAAATATGAAACTTCAAAAAAGTGTACAAAACATAAACTTTAAAGCACCACTTAGTTTGATATATATGTCAAACTATCATATGTTTTTGATAGTAGATGAATCTACTTATAACTCTTTATATATACAACTTATGGTTCTAGAAGAGTATGATAGTAACTATTTTGAAAAAGTGATTTCAACACCAAAAGCAAAAGTATATAAATTAAAAATATAAGGATATAGAAGCAATGAACTATAAACATAATTTTAATCCAACTATTTCAGATAACGAACTTTTTAAAGAGATAGAAACTGAAAGAGGTCATATAGGTTACTATAATCTTGTACATCAAGATACAACTGCTTTTAAAGAGTATGCAAAAGATGTTAAGCAAAACAATGTAGTTGTTATAGGGATAGGTGGCTCTACTCTTGGTACTTATGCTATATATAAGT
>JAADDU010000047.1 GCA_013153755.1 Campylobacterota bacterium
TTGAGTAGAGCAACCAACAACGATAAAGATAGATATAAAAATAGTGATTATTTGTTTCATAAATGAATTATACTTAGATTAAATTAAAAACGATATAATGCGAAAAATTTTACTATAGGATATTAAAAATATGCAAGATTTAAGCTATTATGAAATACTAGAAGTTTCTCAAAGTGCTGATAAAACAACTATTAAAAAAGCTTATAGAAAAATGGCTAAGATGTATCATCCAGATAAAAACCCTGGAGATACTGAAGCTGAACAAAAATTTAAATTATGTAATGAAGCTTATCAATGTTTAAGTGATGATAAGCAAAGAAGTATATATGATCGTTATGGTAAAGAGGGTCTTCAAGGTATGGGTGGAAGTTCCCGTTCATCTGCTGGATTTGATGATTTGGGTTCAATGTTTGAAGAGATGTTTAGTGGATTTGGTGGTGGAAGAGGTCGTCGCCAAAACCCAGCAGATATGGAAAAATATCAACTAGATATGAATGTAGATATGCGTATATCTTTTAATGAAGCTATTTTTGGATGTGAAAAAGAGATAACTTATAAATATAAAAAGTCTTGTAACTCTTGTAAAGGTACGGGAGCAAAAGATGCTAAATTAGCTACTTGTAAACAGTGTGATGGTCAAGGTCAAGTTTATATGAAACAAGGTTTTATGACATTTTCACAAACTTGTCCAGCTTGTCATGGTGCAGGAAGTGCTCCAGCTCAAGATTGTCCAGATTGTCGTGGAAATGGATATGAAGAGGTTAAAGAGAGTGTAACCATAAAGGTTCCAAAAGGTATAGATGATGCAAATCGTCTTAGAGTATCTGGTAAAGGAAATATAGGTAAGCGTGGAACTAGAGGTGATTTATATGTTACTTTTAGCGTGATTCAAGATAAACATTTTCAAAGAGATGGTAATGATGTTTATATAGCTATCCCTGTATTTTTCACTCAAGCAGTTGCAGGAGATACTTTAACGATACCATCATTAACTGGTGAGTTAGAATTAAAGCTTGATATTGGAACAAAAGATAAACAACATTTTACTTTTAGAGGTGAAGGTATAGAAGATGTTCATGGACATGGAAAAGGTAACTTGATAGCTCAAGTAAACATAACTTATCCAAAAAGATTAAATGATGAACAAAAAGAGTTGTTAACAAAACTTCAAGATTCGTTTGGGATTGAGTCAAAACCACATGAGAGTGTTTTAGATTCTGCTATAGATAAAATGAAGAACTGGTTTAAGTAATCTTAGTATTAAGATATAGATAATATGAATAGAGAAAACTTAATTACAAAATTATCAAAATTATCTCTTTCTATGTATAGAAAAGACTTTTTAGGTATCTATCATGGTTCTATATCTGCTAAAACAGAATCAAATCGCTTTATTATAAATACAAAAGAAGCTATCTTTGATTCTTTAGATGAAAAATCATTTATAGAGTTGCATTTTAAAAAAGATTATAGATGGAATCAAGCTAGTTTAGATTCAAATATTCATCTTGCTATATATTCACAATTTTCTGATGCTAAGTTTGTATCTTTTACTATGCCACCTTTTATAACTGCATATTCATTAGACCATAATATGATAACACCAAATGATTACTTTGGACATCAAGAATTTAATACTATAGAGATTTTTGATCCTAAAGAGTTTGAAAATTGGTATGATAGGGCTCAAAGTGAGATAACACATCATTTTCAAACAAATAAAACTGATATAATTATCATAAGAGGCTATGGTGTATATAGTTTTAACAGAGATGTGCATGAGATAGTTAGGAAGTTAGCTATCTTGGAAAATAGTTGTAAACTTTTATTATTAAGGAGGGTATAAATGTCATTTTTTGAAGCTGATGATAGTGATTTTCATGAGATTATAGATACTGAGTTTAAAAAAGGTCAAACTGTAATCTTAAAATTTACTTCTGAGTATTGTGATGCTTGTATGGCACTTGGTTTTGAGTTAGAAGAGTTAGAAGAGGAAGATGAGACAATCTCTGTAGTAGAGATAGAGTGTAGTGATTGTGAACAATTAACACAACATTATAACATTACACAAGTTCCAACTATGGTTATATATAAAGATAAAGATACTATTCTTTGGCATAAAGAGGGTGTAATGTTAGCTCAAGATATAAAAGATATATTGTCTTTTTAATTAATTTATAGATGAAAAGATAGTTACTAACCCAACTCTCATAAATATTATTATATTTTTTGAGTGGGTTAAATATAGTAACAAGTATGCTTTTAGATTCTACCACCAGCAGAGATACCCCAAGTTGTTCTCCATCTTGTTTTTACAAGACTTAAACCTGCTATAGCAACTAAAACGACACCAGCAAAGATTAAGAAACCTGCACTGTAACCATCAAAAACCCCTTTAGACCATCCAAGTGTTTTTATAAGTGCAGTACCACCTATACCACCAGCAGCACCAACTAAACCTGTCATTATCCCTATATCTTTACCAAATCTTTGTGGCACTAGTTGAAAAACTGCACCATTAGCCATACCAAGATTTGCCATGATTAAAAATAGTATGAAGATAGCTAGATAAAAAGGAAGTTTTACTAAAGCTGTTAAACTTACTAAAAGTGCTACCATACTATAAAAGAAATATAGAGCTTTTACTCCACCTATCTTATCTGCGATATTACCACCAACAGGACGAAGAATAGCACCTGCAAAGATACAAATAGCTCCAAAATATCCAGCTATAACTTTTACATTATGTTCATCAAACATATCTATACCAAAAGCACTCATATCAGTTTGATAAGTATTCATAAGATAAACTTTCATATATCCAGCAAAACCAACAAATCCACCAAAACTAACTGCATAAAAAAGTTGAAACCACCAAGTGTCTTTATCACCTAAAAGTTTTATATAATCTTTTACTTTTTTAGGGTTTGCTTTATAAACTGATTCAGGAGCATTTTTAGCTAAAAAAGCATAAGCTATAAACACCATTATAGCCATAGCTGCACCAACACCAAAAACTGCATACCAACCAAAATGCTCTGCAATTTTAGGAGCAAATAAAAAGTCAATAACTACACCGATATTACCAGCACCAGCAATTCCGAGAACTACACCTTGAAGTTTTGGTGGGTACCATTGACCAGCTTGTGGAAGTGCAACAGCAAAAGAAGCCCCTGCAAAACCTAAACCAAGAGCTACGATTAGTAATATTTCATAAGTTATAGTATCACCTTGAAAATATGCAGTCAATAAAGAGGCTATAACAACACTTTGAGCTATTAGTGCAGTTGTTTTTGCACCAAGTTTATCTACACCAAAACCTAAAACAATTCTAAGTAGAGCACCTGATAATATAGGTAAAGAAAGAAGTGTTGCTTTTTCACCTGATGTTAAGATATGACCACCTAAAGCTAACGCTTCTGCTATCTCTGTACTAAGTGGCCCTAACATTGTCCAAACCATAAAACTCATATCAAAGTATAAGAAAGCCATAAATAGTGTTGGTGCATGACCTTGACCCTTTAATTCTTTAAATCCTGCCATAAAATTCTCTCCTGAAATTAATTGGCGTAATTATATGGTAATTTTGATATTATCATCTAGGTGTGTTGATTAATATTTAAGCATAATAAGTAATTTAGTGATTAAATTTTAATCTTTTAGGATTCTGTATAAAAATATCTTATTTGTCATTAAATTATAAAATTAGTCAAATTAACTTAATTATATAACCCTAGATTATAACAATATAGCTTTAATATAATTTTAAATTATATTTTGAATTAAAATAAATAAAAATTGAGTTTAAATTGATTAAATTTTAATCATTGAAGATTGACTCACATCAAGATAGTTAAAGTAATATTAAAGTACAATTTAATTTAAATTTTAAAGGAGAAAAAGATGACATTTTCGAACTCACTTGAGTTGTTAGCATTTCACGAAACTGCTTATACTATCTATGCATTGATGATTATTTCAGTTGTTGCATGGTTCGGTTATAATCTTAGTAGAGAAAATGCTAAATCTGTTTTTAGAATACCATTTTATACATATATGGCATTCTTAGTTGCTGGTGGTGTAGGTCACCATATATTTACATATAACGCTATTCCATGGGTTTCAGAGGATATGACAAGACATGAGATTAAACCTGATGCTTCATATACTTTTGAGATAGAAAAACACAAATGGATAGGTTTACCAGAAAAGATTACTATCCAATGTGGTCAAACTATTGAGTTTGATGTAAAAAGTCGTGATTTAGTCTATGGTTTTGGTTTATTTAGACAAGATGGTACATTAGTTACTCAAATGCAAGTTAACCCAGGTACAGATGTTAATGGTATCTTAGATTCAAACGATATGCTTTGGACATTTCGTCACAATGGTGTTTTTAACATGACTTCTACAGAATATTCAGGACCTGCACAATATAGTGAAGATGGTAAAGAAGATTTAATGTTAGTTAAAAACTTTGTTGAAGTTGTAGGTTGTGATAAAGGAGATTCTAAATGAGTTTAATGAAAAATTTGATACATGGTACTAACTTTGACCATACTAGTCTAAATGCACTGCAAAAAGTTACACTTCGTGCAGTTGTTATGAGTTTCTTGTTCTTTGGACTTGTTGCTATTGAAGGTATGATTATGAAGCTTGTTGTTACAGGTCCTTCAAATCCATTACCACCAATGTTTTCTCATCCTGAGCATTATTTTTCTATTATGACAGTTCACCCAATAGTAGGTATCTTTGGTTCAACTTATCAGCTTGTTTTTGCTGCATTTATGTTCTTGGTTCCTTTTTTAACTAAAAAACCTTTATATAGTGTAAAACTTGCTAACTTTGTTTGGATTATGATTACTGTTGGTACTGCTTTAGCTTGGATAGCTGCATTTGTATGGCAGTATGCTCCATTATATACACTTTACTGGCCTTTACCTGCTGATACTGAACAATTCCATGTTATTGGTGGTATTGTATTTATTTTAGGTGTTGCTTTAATCATGGTTGGTACTTTTGGATTTATCTACAATATATACGCTACAGTATTTGCTAAAGTTGGTGTACATAAAGATAAAACTACTAAAGAGCTTCTTATCTCTGGTTTTGGTATAGATGGTATGCTTAACCTTTGGCACAAGCTTACTGGTAAACCACCATACTCTAAAGAACCTGCATTAGCACTTCCTGTTGTTGCAATCTTCCGTGGTACAGTTGATACATTCTTAGATGCTATCGTTATCTTAACTGCTGGTGTACTTGTTTTAGTATTCTTACTTGCTGATTTAGGTGGTCTGAATTGGGATGTTGGAGCTGTAGATGCACTACTTTACAAAAACTACTTCTGGTGGGGACTTGACCTTGTTGCTGATGGTCTTGTACTTATCTATGTTGCTGGTTCTTGGTATTTACTTGCTACACTTATCACTGGTCAAAAACTTTTCATGGAAAATGTTGCTCGTGCTGCATTGATGCTTGAACTTCTTGTTTCTTGGATGGTATGGTCTCACCACCTTCTTGCAGATCAAGGTCAACCAGAGATGATGAAACTTATCTCAGGTGAGATGGTAACTGCATTTGAGCTTCTAACTCAAGGTCTTGCACTTTTCATTACTCTTGTTACTTTATGGAAAGCTCGTCCACTTAAAATGACTATGGAACTTAAGTATCTTCTTGGTGGTTTAGTTGGTTTCGGTCTTGCTGTTCCTGCTGCGATTATTCAAGCAGATATGGGTATGAATAGAATTTTACATAATACTCAGTGGATTATTATGGCTCACGTTCATATCGCTCTTATTGTTGGTCTTTATATGACACTTTATAGTGCATTGTATGTATTATGGCCAATCGTTACAAATAACACGAAGATGTTCTCATCTAAAATGTCAAATATCCACTTTTGGATGTATCTAATCGGTGGTATCGGTATGGGTGCATTTGGTGGTATGGCAGGTCTTGATGGTATGCTTCGTCGTCACTTATATGTTAATGGAGAGTTTAACACTCTTATGATTTTAGCTGCTATTTGTGGAACTATGGTTCTTGTAGCATGGTTAATTTTCTTACTTAACATTGTTATGTCAGTTGGTATTAAAGGACTTATTGGTATCTTTTTACCAGCACAAGATCCTACTGCATCTTATGGTATCGAACCAGAAGAGATAGCAGAGAATCACAAATAATTATTTTCACTTTATAGAGGGTTTACCCCTCTATAACCCCAATTTTACACAATCAGGATATAAAGTTGATACATTTAAAAAGAGTTGCGTTAGAGATAAAAACGGTTGGTTTGTATGATTTGATTTTGCAAGATGTACTTAAAATTGCAGATAAAAAAAGAGTCGATGAAGATGAAATCTTAGAGATCATGAAAACTCATCCTCAAGTATTAGAGGATTATAAACAGATAAATGTAGAGTATAACTTAAGTAATATTCATCTAAGAGATATAGATTTACAAAAGCTAGATGCAGAGTGTAAAGATGAAGCTAATTCTATAAATGAAAATTTAGCAACTCTAAGAGAGATAGAAAAATATACACTTGATTTTGAACAGAGTTCAACTCTTGTTATTATTTTTTCATTAGAATTTTTTATATTATTTTCAGTTCAATATTTTATAGTTTTACTTGACTTAAAAGAATGGCAGTGGTATATATATGGTGTATTTGCATCATCTATACTTTTTGCTTGGTTGTATGCTCAAAAAGAGAAAAAGATATATGCTAAGAATAGTAAACTTTTTGAAGAACTTTATGAAAAAACACTTCAACAGATAGAAAAACTTGAAGAGAAAGGTTGTTTAAAAAAGAGTGACTTAATCATTCAAGAGTGTGAAGAACATGTCTAAACCCATAGAGATAAATTTTACATGGAGTAAAGAGTTAGCTCTAAAAGCTAGTAAGCTTTATTATGATTATGATATGAAAGCATCTTCAAAACGCTATGTAGGGTGGCTTTTTGTAGCTATGATGCAGTTTGGTGTTGTGGGAGCTTTAAAACATGATTCTTTTGGACTTTTATTTATCTCAACTTTTTTAGTTCTTTATTGGTACTATGGTAGATGGTATTTAAGAAAAGGGATGATAGAAAAGTATTATGACAAGTCAAAACTCGATGCAACAGATGTTAAATTTATATTAAAAGATGAAGGCCTTTACTATGATGAAAATCTTATAGATTGGAATGATATAGAAAAAGTTATAAAGTTTGATGATGGTGTTTTACTTCAAACAACTTCAAATACACTATTTTTTGAGAGTTCATCTTTCAAATCTTATGATGAAGTAAAAACATTTTTAAAACTTATGAAAAATAAGGGTAAAGTATAGTGGAATATCTATATATTACTCTTATAAGTCTTTTTTTGATTGCTATAGTTGTTGTTGGTGTTACTATGGATAAAGAAGATTTAGAAAGTTAAGTGCCTAAAAAAACATCATAAACTCTATTTTATTAGTGATATATAAGTGTATAATCTCGACATTAATATTTGGAGAATTATATGCAAACACCACTAGAGAGTTTTATAAACCACAAAGCCCAAACAGGGATGCAATGTGGTAACTACTCCATAGAGATACCAAAACTTCAAGATGGTGAACAGTACAGATTTCATTTTGATGCTACTGCTTGTGTTGGTTGTAGATGTTGTGAAGTAGCTTGTAATGAGCAAAACAACAATCCAGCAGATGTAAAATGGAGAAGAGTAGGGGAGATGGAGGGTGGAGAGTTCCCTGTCTTTACCCAACTTTTTAACTCTATGAGTTGTAACCATTGTATAGACCCAGAGTGTCTTAAAGGTTGTCCAACAAATTCTTATATAAAGATAGACAAAACAGGTATAGTTGTGCATGATGATGATACTTGTATAGGGTGTCAATACTGTACTTGGAACTGCCCTTATGGTGTTCCAACTTTTCATGAAGAGAGAAAAATCGTTACAAAATGCCATATGTGTCATGAAAGACTTGAAGTTGGACAAACTCCAGCTTGTGTTCAGGCTTGTCCATCAGGTGCTATCACCATAGAGGTTGTGAATGTTGAGAAATGGTTAAATGAAGATATGGAAAAAGAGGCAAATATGCCGTTTTTACCAGATGCATCCATAACAAAACCAACTACAAGATATACACTTCCAGATAATCTGCCTGAAAATTTAAAAGAGATGGATGAGCATCTACTAAAACCTGCACACTCAGAGATACCTTTAGTTTTTATGACAGTTTTAACACAAATCTCTTTGGGTGGGTTTTTAGCACTGTTTTTAGGGGACTTTATGAGTATGTTTGGATTTGATAAGACAAACTGGATAATGGCACTTTTAGTTATGCTCCCTTCAGCTATAGGGCTTCCACTCTCAGCTCTGCATCTAGGTCGTCCGTTTTTAGCTATGACTGCTATGAAAAACATAAAAACATCATGGCTTAGTCGTGAGGCGTTGGCTCTTGGTGTATTTACTGGTATGATGAGTATGGTTGTAATGCTTTATCTCATAGATATACCTAAAGTTTTAAGAATTTTTATAGAGGTTATAACACTTGGTGTTGGGATATATGGTATCTATGCTCAAAGTATGATTTATCGTATAAAAGCCAGACCATCATGGGATAGAATCACAACAAATATGAAGT
>JAADDU010000104.1 GCA_013153755.1 Campylobacterota bacterium
GATACTGCCCATGAAAAATCGATCAAAGAGAAGAAAGCTCTTATGGTTTTTTTAATAAAAAAAGATTGTAAATTATGTATAAATACTATCCAAAAAACTTTTATGAATCAACCATATATAGATGTTATAAATAATAAGTTTATTCCTATATTAATCACAAAAAATCAAAAAAGTAGTTACCCTTTAGAACTATTGTATACTCTTGAGTATCCAGCGTTATTTTTTTTAGATAATACAGAGCTTTTTATTTGTAATCCAATAAGAGGGGAGATAACTCCAAATAGATTAGAAAATTATTTGGAGAAATGTAAATAGATTAGTGGCTAGATTGATTAGTTTCACACTCTTCTTTTATAGCATCACGAAGATTAGAAGTAGCCTCTGGATTTGAGAATTCTATATGTCCATCAGAAAAAAGTATACTTGAAGATACAGTTTCTTCATTTGTAGTTTTTTCAGCTAGTACTTCATTACGTTTAAATTCAGTTATTTTCCAGCCAGTCTTATCTCCAGCTTTTTTTATAGCATGAAGTATTTTTTTGTTGTTATGTGTATTTACATAAAGTGCTTCTTTAGAAACTTTTGCATCAAGAGTAGTAGGTTTTGCAGAAGGTGTTGCATCTTCACTTTTTGAGCTACAACCCGTAGAAAGTACTAAACTAAGTGTAGAGATAAGTGCAATAGATAAAATTTTGTTCATGTTTGAGTTCCTTTTTTTATTTCTTCAAGAAGAGTTCCAACATAAAATTTACTTGAAGAAATTAATTTAATTATTTAATCATATAATAAGAAGTATCAAAATAAATTGATATGTATCAAGTTTGTTTGAATTGTAAAATTAAATTAGTAGATAAAATCTAAAAGTAACCTATTTATAGGTTTAGTCCTTGCTTATCGTAAGTTAAATATCAATTATTTATATACTTGTTTCATAAAGTTACATGCTTTATAAAACTATACTTAATTTTTAAATTAATCCAATAAATTGATTTAAGTCAATTTTTTTTTGTCAAAATAGAAATAGAATACACCTGATTCTGAAAAACTATGATAAATAAATTTTAGTATTTAAACCTAAATTTTATATATTGATAGTCTTTGGGAAGATTCTATAATAATATGTTTTATTTATTGTTATAGATAAATCACTTTGATATTCAAGGTTGTTTATAGTTTGTACAAGCTATAGTTTGGTAAATTTTAAAT
Source organism: Campylobacterota bacterium (assembly GCA_013153755.1). Next base: position 1,207 of record JAADDU010000104.1, read on the forward strand.
TTTACCATGTCTTTTTTTAGGAGGAAGAATAAAATGAGATTAAATAAATTAGTTATGTCAGTTGCTGCATTAGCAGTTGTTAGTTCTGGACTTTTTGCTGGAACATCAAACATGAATGTAGAAAAAATGTTTGAAAAAGAGTGTCAAGGTTGTCACGGTCCTAACCATGAAGGTGGTGTTGGTTCAGATCTTCGTCCAAATGTAATAGCTAAGAAAAACTCTAACTTTTTAGCAGAAACAGTTTTAAATGGTCGTCCAGGTACGGCAATGCCACAATTTGCTGATAAAATGAATAAAGCAGATGCACAAAAAATGGTTGATTATCTTCAACATTTTAAAGGCAAAAAAATGGCTGTTCTTTCAATGGAAAATGTGAAAGCTGGCTGGAAAAAACTTAATAACAGAGCAGCACTTTTAAAGAAATATCCAAGTGCAGTGGATGTTAAAAATGTAACTGATATCTGTTTCGTAACAGAGCGTGATGCTGAACGTGTTGCTTTTGTTGATGGTACAACAGGTAAAGTTTTATCTAAGCACCCAGCTGGTTTTGCTGTTCATGTTACAGTAACAAACAAGCGTCAACCTCGTTATGCTTACTCTATCTCTCGTTCAGGTTTAGTAACTATGTTTGACCTTGCATCTAAAGGTCAACAAAAAATTGCTCAAGTTCAAGTTGGTTCAGATTCTCGTGGTTTAGCAGTATCTCCAGATGGTAAATACCTAATGGCAGGAAACTATGTACCAGGTGGAGCAATCCTAATGGACGCAATGACTCTTGAGCCATTAAAAGTTTACCCAACTTCATCTGTAATTGATATGGATGGTAACATTGCTTCTTCTCGTGTTGCTGGTATCTATGACACTCCATATGGTCCATACATTGCATTTGCTCTTAAAGATGCAGGTCATGTATATATCGTAGATTACTCTAAACCAGGTTTCCCAATCGTTGGTGATATTCCAAACATCGGTAAAATCTTACACGATGGTTTTGAAAATGAAGGTAAAGAGATTGGTCGTTACTTAATGCAAGCATCTCAAGGTTCAGATGTTATGGGTGTTGTTGACTTTAAAACTAAAACATTAGTTGCTAAAGTTTATACAGGTCCAGGTTCTAAGCCACACCCAGGTCAAGGTTCTTCTTGGTATAATGAGCAATATGGTCAAGTTCATGCTACAAACAGTATGAATGTTGGTGATGTTGTAATTTGGGATAACAACTGGGATGTTGTTCGTCATGTTAGAACTGCTGGTGGTGGTTTATTTGTTGGTACAAGTGAGCATACACCATTTATCTGGTCAGATTGTGTTCTTGGTGGAAAAGCTAACTGGAATAAAATCTACTTAATCAACAAACAAACTCTTGAAACTGACAGAATTTTAACTGTTGGTACAAAAAGAGGTACAATTACAGACCCTGTAACTCATAAAACTCTTTATAGCTGGAAAGTTCCAACTGTTAAAGGTAAAAATGGTAAAGCTATAGTTCCTCGTATCTTACATGCTGAGCCTGCAAATCATGGTCACTGGACAATGGTTTCTGAGTGGAATGCTGGTCGTATCGGTATCTATGAAGCTAAAACTGGTAAATTTGTTAAATACATCAAAGGTTTAACAACTCCAACTTTTACTTACTCTATCGAGCATAGACAAACTATACCTGGTGCATAATTTGCACTTTCTCTCCTTCGGGAGAGAACCTTTTTTTTAACCTATAAAAAGAGAAATATTATGAAATCAATTTTTTTAATCCTTAGTATTTTAACCTCACTTTTGTCTGCAAAATATTTATCAAATGAGTCTTGTAAAGAATGTCATGAAGATATTTACTATGAATATCAAACTTCTTACCATTCTAAGACATATTTTAACGATGAGTTGCATAGAAAAGTGGCTGATAAAGTTAATAAAAACAAGTATGATTGTGCTGTATGTCATATGCCAGGTGCAGATAATCTAAAAGAACTTGTAAGTGGTGAAGCTCATCCTAGTGAACTTTATGAAGAACAAACAGATGCTATAAGTTGTTTTTACTGTCATCAGATAGGATATGTCAGAAAAGCTCATGAGCGAAATATAAACTATCTTTCTAAAAAACCAGCTGGTTATAAACCATCTATGTTTGGTTCACTCGAAGATGCAGATGATAGTGATAAGCATGAGATGCTAAATAACCCTATATATAAAAAGAATGTTTGCCTTGGTTGTCATTCACATAAAAGAAATACGCATGATGTCATGATTTTTGACGCGATGAAAGATAATCAAGATGCGACCGAATGTATAAAATGTCATATGCCTTATGTAGCAGGTGCAGTTGAAAAAACAAATAAAAAGGGACGAGAAGAGCATAGAAGTCATGATTTTGCTGGAATTCATGATAGTGAGATGATAAAAAATAGTGTTGATATATCACTTATGACACAAGCAAATACTATAGAAGTAACTATTACAAATAAGATGCCTCATCCTCTTATCATTCAAGCATCAAGGTTAAAGTATCTTGAATTGACTTTAACAAGAAACGGCAAGGTAATTTATAAAAACTTTAAGAAGTCACCTATGGAAGATAAACAAGGTGCTTTCGTTACAGAATTTGTAGATGAGAATGATAAATTTGTATCTATTCCTGCATTTGCATATAAAAGAGGTTTTGTAAATAATCTAGCACCAAAAGAGACAAAAGTTCTAAAATATAAAGTTTCATCTATACAAAAAGGGGATATTGTAAAAGCATCTTTTTATGTAATACTAGCAAAACCTAGCTGTTCTGATGAGTTAAATCTAAAAGATAAATCTTTAACTAAACCTACTCTTATGAAGAGTGTTATTTATAAAAAATAGCACTTCTTTATAAAAAATTATAAATATCTCTTTTTTCTTGAGCTTTAAAGCTTTACAACAAGTTTTATTTTGCTAAAATAGCATATAAAAATTAAGGTTATCTATGAAAAGTTTATATTTAATAATCATATTTTTGTTTGTTTCATTGTCTGCTCAAACATTAGATGGAAAAAAAGTTTTTGAAACTTACTGCTGGGGATGTCATCATCAAACTGCTGTTGCTTTTGGACCACCATTTTCAGAGATAGCATCAAAAAGAACTTACGAAGAGATTCAGGCATACATAATAAGCCCTAAATCTATGTATAAACAGTTTGGATATAAAAGAAGTGTTATGACTCAGTTTCATCTTAGTGATGATGAGAGAGAAGCCATAGCAAAATATATACTCTCATATAAAGGTAAAAAATAATGTTTAGACTGTCAAATCTTATATCTTCAGTAGTTGAAGAAAAAAAAGAGAGAGTTTTAGATGGTAGCATAGCTATTTGGAATTTCACAAATCGTTGTAATTTATCATGTCTTCATTGTTATTCAAAATCAACTTTAGATGAAGTTGATACTTTAACAACACCACAGATAAAAAAAACAATCTTACAGATGAAGGAAAATGGTGTTAAGTTTATTATCTTTTCAGGTGGAGAGCCACTTACAAGAAAGGATCTGTTTGAAATAGCTGATTTTTGTAAAGATAATGGAATTATTACTTACCTTTCTAGTAATGGTTTGTACTTCACAAAGAGTAATGTTAAGCGTATAGTAGATACTTTTAACTATGTTGGTGTTAGCATAGATGGAGATGAACCTACCCATGATTACTTTCGTGGGCTTAAAGGTGCATTTAAAGAGACTCTAAAAGCTGTTCAGTTAGCAAATTCAACTGGTGCAAAAGTTGGTATAAGATTTACTATGACAAAGGATACTATAGGTTCTTTAGAGTATATCTTTGATTTGGCAGAAAAAGAAAATATACCTAAAATATATGTATCTCATCTAGTTTATTCTGGCCGAGGACTTGATAATTTAAAGATGGATTTAACAAAAGAACAAAGAAGAAAAGCTGTTGAATTTATCTTAAAAAAAGCTTTTGAGTATTATGAGAGTGGTAGAGATATAGAGATAGTAACTGGAAACATGGAGATGGATGCTGTACTCTTTTTAGAAGAGTTTACAAAACGTTATCCTAAATATGCAGACACTATGAGAGAAAGACTTGTAAAATGGGGTGGGAATTCTGCTGGACGCAAACTTTTAAATATAAACAGTGAAGGTGATGTAAGACCTGACCCATTTTTCCCACTAATAGTTGGAAATATTATAAACCAAGACTTTGGAGATATTTGGCAAAGTGGAGAGCTTTTAGATAAGCTAAGAGTACATCCAAGAGAGATAAAAGGTATATGTGGTGAATGTAAGCAAATAGATATATGTAATGGTGGTTCAAGAGCTAGAGCCTATGCTATTAGTGGAGATTTATGGGATGAAGACCCATCATGCTATTTGAGTAAAGAAGAGAGAGGAAATATATAATTATGATGAAAAAAATACTTTTTGGTGTTATAGCTACAGCAACACTAATGACAAGCATAAATGCAACAGAAAAAATATTTGTTGTTGAGAGAGAGAGCAGTTCTTTAGCGATTATTGAAAATGGTTTACCAAGAAGTCATATGGAAAATATGCACAATATGAATCATGGTGTTGTAAAATTTGATGGTAAAGATGGTTATGTAATTAGTAGGGATGGTTTTGTTGTTAAGTTTGACCCTATAAAAGAGAAGATACTAAAAGAGTATAAAACAAGTGATAGTGCTATTGGTTTTGTTATAGGTAAAAATTACGTTGCTGTTGCAAATTATGATGATAAAAGTGTAGATATATTAGATAGAGATTTAAATCCTATTAAGAAGATAGTAACTGGAAGTAAAAATGTAGGTATAAAAATTTATAAAAATTATCTTATATTTTCACAAATGGATAACGATAAAATCACTGTTTTAAAAGATAAAAATAAAGGTAAAGGTCTTCCAGATTTTGAGATATATAAAGAGTTTAAAGATGTTGGAGTTATGCCTTTTGATGCGATGATAAAAGATAATAATTTTATAACAGGTTTCTTTCAAAGTCCATGGTTTGGTGTGGTTGACCTAGATAAAATGGAGTATAAAAAGATAGATATACTTTTAGGAGACAGAAAACCAGTGCTTAAAGTTCCACATTTTGGTTTTTGGTCCATAAGTGATGGTAATGTTTTTATACCAGCTGTTGGAGATAATAAAGTTTTAGTTTATACACCTGATTTTAAATTTGTTAAAAATATAGAGACGGAAGGATTACCAGTATTTACTTCTTTAAGTCCTGATAAAAAATATTTAGCTGTAACATTTAGTGGTAAAAAATTTCCAGTTATTCAAATCATAGATACTAAAACTTTAAAGATTATCAAGAGATTTGAGTTTGATGGAAAAGTACTACATGTTAGATGGAGAAAAGAGAAACCTGAACTTTATGTATCTGTAAATGATACAAATAAAACTGCTGTATTAGATACAAAAGATTGGTGGTTAAAAAGAGAGATTTTTCAAATCAAAAAACCATCAGGTATATTTATTTATGAGGATAAAAAATAATGGGTAAAGTTTATTTAACAGGTGCTGGTCCTGGAGATATTGAGCTACTGACTTTAAAAGCACTTAGAGTTATAAGAGAAGCGGATGTTGTTATATATGACCGCTTAGCAAACCCAGATATACTTAAAGAAGCAAAAGATGGTTGTGAGTTTGTTTATGTTGGTAAAGAGGATGGAAGACATATAATGCCTCAAGATGAGATAAACGAAGTTATCTATCAAAATGCACTTAAACATGATGTTGTTGTTCGCTTAAAAGGTGGGGATCCATTTGTTTTTGGTAGAGGAGGGGAGGAAGCTATATATCTTTTAGATAGAGATGTAAAGTTTGATATTATCCCTGGAATTACTTCTGCTATTTCTGCTCCTGCTTATGCTGGAATCCCAGTAACACACCGTGGTGTAGCAGTTAGTTTTAGAGTTGTAACAGGACATGAATCACCAAATAAAAAAGTTTCTCAAATCCCTTGGGAGAACTTTAAAACAGACGATACTATAGTATTTTTGATGGGACTTCATAATTTACCTCAAATAAGTAAAAAACTTATGGAGATAGGAAAATCAAAGGATTACCCAGTTGCAGTTATATCAAGAGGTACAACAAAAGAGCAACAAGTTATAGTTGGAACACTTGAGGATATAGTTGAAAAATCTAAAGATATTCCTACTCCAGCACTTATTGTAGTTGGTCGAGTAGTTGAACTTAGAGAACAACTAAAATGGTTTGGGGCAGATGCCTAAAATACAGGTTGAGTATAAACAATCCATAGAGATAGCATCAAATATTTTTTGGGTTGGGATGTATCTTGAGAATGATCCTTTTCAGTGTCATCCTTATTTTATCAAGAATGGTGATGAATCTATACTTATAGATCCAGGTTCTATGCTTGAATTTGATGAGACTGTTAGAAAAGTAAAAACTCTTTGTGATTTAAAATCTATAAAATATATAGTATTGCATCATCAAGATCCCGACCTTTGTGCAGCTGTACCAGAGATAGAAAAACTTATAGATAGAGATGATTTACAAATAGTAACTCATTCTAGGATGTCAGTTTTAATCAAGCACTACTTAATTAAATCAGAATATTATGAGATAGATAAACAAGATTATAAACTAATTACATCAAATGGATATAAACTAGATTTTTTAAGTACGCCGTATTGTCATTCACCAGGTGCGTTTGTTAGTTATGAACCATCTACAAAAACACTTTTTTCTGGAGATATTTTTGGTGGCATTGAAGAGAGTTGGGAGTTTTTTGCTGATGAGACATACTTTGATAAAGCTAAAAAATTCCATCAAGAATATATGCCAAGTAAAGATATATTTAATTATGCTCTTAGTAAGATAGAATCACTAGATATAAATATTATAGCTCCACAACATGGTTCCATCATAAAAAAAGAGTATATAAAAAACCTTATAAATGATATGAAAAATCTTGATTGTGGTCTTTATATAGAGGATAAATATAACCTTGAACTTTTAGATACTATAAACGAACTAAAAGTAAAAGAAAAAACGATTCAAGAGAGAGATAAGCAACTTTTTGAACAATCAAAAAGAGCTGAAATAGGGGAGATGATAGGTAATATTGCTCATCAATGGCGTCAGCCACTAGCTATAGTGAGTACAGTTCTAGCTATTTTAAAAGAGAAAAATGAGGCTGAAGTTTTAACTAAAGAAGATATAGCTAAAAAAGTGGATAGTATAGAAAAAAGAGTAAGTTATATGTCTGATACTATTGAAGATTTTATGAATTATTATAAGCCCAATAAAAATAAAACAGCATTTAGTATATATAAAGCGATAAAAAAAGCTCTTGAAATTTCAAATTATACTAAAGAGAGTCAAAAGATAGATATAAAAGTAGAAGTAGTAGAAGATCTAAAGATATTTGGTCTTTTAAATGAGTTTGTACAAGTTATAGTTTCTATACTCTCAAATAT
>JAADDU010000176.1 GCA_013153755.1 Campylobacterota bacterium
GAAAAAGAAGAAATACCAAAAGCAGTACCACTAAAAACTGAACCACTAAAAACAAAACAATCAAAAACAAAATTAACAAATATAGAAGTTCCAAAAGATAACATCATCAAAGAAACACCTAAAAAGGAAACACCTACAGCAGTATTGCCAAAAACAGAGTTACTAAAAACAGATACACAGTCTATTAAGCTCTTTAATGAACCTTTAGACAATACAAAAACACAACATATACTACAACAAGTTATTCATCCTAAAGAAGTAAAGACACAAGCAAAAGAAACTAAACAAAATACGGATGATATGCTTAAATCCCTTTTAAGTGATAAAAGTATAATCTCTCCAGACTTAACACACAAAAGTATGTCTAGTATACCTGATGTAAAACAAGATGTTTTTAAATCTCTTGAATCTCTTTTACAAGGGGATACTAAGGATGAAACAACCAATATAAAAAGTGATATATTAAATGTTAATAAAGCAGATAGTTTTGAAGTTAAGTTAAATGAAGCAAAACAGATGATTAGGTATATTTCACAAGATATTAAACACTCTATAGATGAGTACAAGTCACCATTTACAAGAGTTAAACTTCAACTAAATCCACAAAAATTGGGAGATGTAGAGCTTACCATAGTTCAAAGAGGTAAAAATCTACATATAAATTTAAGTTCAAACAATGTAGCCATAAACTCTCTTGCATTAAATTCAAATGAGCTTAAAGTACAACTTCAAAATAGTGGAATAAATAATGCTACATTAAATTTTAGTAACTCTTCACAAAGTTCAGATTCATCTTTTTCTGGAGGACAACAAAGCTTCCATCATGAAAATAAAGCTAAAGATGAATATAACTATTTTGAAAAAGAGGAAAAAAATGAAGAAGTTATAAGCTCTTTAGAGATTATAGTTCCCCATTATGCTTAAAAAGGATATATTATGTCAATCACATCAACAACAGATGCAACAGCACTAACATCTACAACTAGTTCAGCTTATGAAAACCCAAATGGTGTTTTAGGAAAAGATGATTTTTTACAATTATTACTCGTAGAACTTCAGTATCAAGACCCTACTGAACCAACCGATACAGAACAAATATTAACTCAAACATCTCAATTGGCAACATTAGAATCAACAGAAAATACAAATAAGGCTTTAGAAGAGTTGTCAGCATCCTTAATGAATTCTCAACAGTTTTCAATGATTTCTGCTATTGGGAAAACAGCTGATTTAGGAAGCAATGCTATAAGCTATGATGAAGGAGAATTGTCATCATTTGAAATATATTTCCCACAAGATGTTGCTAGTGGAGAGGTAGAGATTTTAGATGGCGATGGCAATGTGATAGACACTATCCCTTTAGAAGCTGGTAATTCTGGTGTATATCAATTTGACTGGGATGGGCTACTAAGCGATGGTTCATCTGCTGAGAGTGCTCTTTATTATGTAACTGCAAGCTATACTACTCCAAATAATGAAGAATTAGCAACAAGAGTTGGAACATACCCTATAGAATCTGTTAGATTTGAAGATGGTGTAAGTCTTGTTAAAGTTGGTTCAAGTTACATTCCTGCAGATCAGATTAAAGAGATATACTAAGGAATTTATCATGATGACTCAAGCTTTTTATACAGGTGTATCTGGTTTAAAATCTAATCAAACAAGTATAGATATGATTTCAGATAATCTTGCAAATGTATCTACTACTGGTTTTCGTGGATATTCCACAGAGTATAAATCGTTATTTGAGGATTATTTAAATACTGCTGCAACTCATGCTAATGATACAGGAATAGGTGTGCAAGTAAGTTCATCTACCATGAACAATGACTTAGGTGTAATCTCTCAATCAGATAGAAACAGCGACTTGGCTATTTTAGGTGAAGGGTGGTTTGGCGTACAAAACAATGAAGATACTTTTTACACTAGAGCAGGTAATTTTACATTTGATAGAGATAATAATTTAGTAACTACAGACGGGCATTATGTTTTAGGAACAATGGGTAATAATATTAGCTCAGATAATACTTTAAGTGAAGTTGTAGATGAAGTTGTTCTAGGTAATATAGAAACTCAAGGAAAACTTAGTTTCCCAAAAAGTTTAACTTTCCCACCTACCTCAACTACAAAAGCAAGTTTTACAGGAAATATAGGCCTTAATGATGAAGCAGTAAGTATGAGTGCTTCTGTTATAGATTCACAAAATAATAAAAACAATTTAAAACTAGTTTTTACAAAAGCTACTCCACAAGTTCTTCCTGGTTCACAATGGGATGTTGTAGCAACAACTCAAAGTTTAGATGCACAAACAATCTACGATACACAAAATGGGCGAGTTGAATTTGATAGCAGAGGTGCACTTGTATCAAGCACTTTAACAACTATAGATAATAATTCAACTCCAGTTTCTATAGATTTGGGAAGTGCTTTTGATGGTGTTGTTGCCATAGGTAGTATGCCTATCTCATCTTCTAGTGAATCAGATGGGGTTATGGGTGGAGATTTGATTGGTTATAGTATAAATCAAAACGCAGAAGTTATAGCAACATTTTCAAATAGTATGCAAAGTAGCGTTGGTAAGATTGCTGTTTATCATTTTGGAAATGATCAAGGTCTTGACCGTTTAAATGGCACTATGTTCTCTGAATCAAACAATAGTGGAAGACCATTGTTTTATCAAGATGCTAATGGAAAAAATATTAATGGAACAGAAGTTTTAAATTTTCATTTAGAGGGTTCAAATGTAAAGATGGAAGTTGGATTAACAGACCTTATTATATACCAAAGAAGTTATGATGCAAATGCAAAATCTGTAACAACTGCTGATGAAATGATGCAAAAAGCTCTTCAAATGGATGCATAAAAAGTTGGTACAATTTATGCTCTATATATCTAATAATAAAATTTACTAAGATGTAAATCACAAAAAGGATTTAAAATGTTAAAATCACTTTTCTCCGGAGTATCTGGATTACAATCACATCAAGTTGCGATGGATATAGAATCAAATAATATCGCTAATGTTAATACCATAGGATACAAATATTCTCGTGCAAACTTTTCTGATCTTTTAGCTCAAACTAAGTCTATTGCAACAGCTCCACAAGGTGATCTTGGTGGTAAAAATGCAGTTCAAGTTGGTCTTGGTTCAACAGTAAGTTCTCAAACTAGAATCTTCTCTCAAGGTTCAGTACAAAATTCTGATAAAAATACAGATGTAGCCATACAAGGTGATGGTTTCTTTGTAATTTCACCAGATGGTGGTAATACTTATAAATATACTCGTGCAGGAGATTTTAAATTTGATGCAGGTGGAAATTTTGTTGATAACAATGGCTTTATAGCACAAGGTTGGTTAAGAGACAGAACAACAGGTAAGGTTGATTCTACTGCACCAATTACAAACATAAATATTGCTCCAGGATTAACAACCCCAGCAAACCCATCTTCTGAAGTTGTACTAAAAGCAAATCTTAATTCTGGACCGTTGGTAGAGAGTTTTTCTCCAGCATATGAAGTAGCATCTGGTATACCAAACAGTGTGACAAATCCAGGTCAAGGTGATGCAACAGATGCAAATGGACGAATCATAGAATCTGGTGATATTGGTGTCATGTTTAATGAAGTAGGAGAAGCTTTTTCTCTTCAAAAAGATCAAGGTGTTTGGATATCTTTTTTAAGTTCTACAAAAACTGATGGTCAAGCAGTGAGTGATGGTGCGAGTGAACTAGATATCACACTTACACTTGATGATGGAACAACTACTCAGATAACAACAACAGGTGGTCAAGCAGATAATACAGTTGCTCAAAATGGAAATAGATATGTTTCTGCTATAAATGCTTTAACTGCAGAAACAGGTGTTGTTGCAACTTATGATATAGTTAATAATAAAATTGATTTAAAAAATGCTAATGCATCATCATCATCGTCTCACAATATAAATGTTTCAGCAGTAGGTGGTGGAGATGGTAGTGGTATCCAACTAACAGATTTAGCTAATAGTCATGGAAAAGAGACAACAGCATATAAGTATCAATATGATCCAACATCATCTATAAATGTTGTTAATGGATCAAAAACTTTTACTACTATATCTGATTTAAGATATGCTATGGAAACTCAAGCACAAGCAGTTGATACAGATGGTGATGGAACTACACCAGAGAGTAATATTAAGATAATTGTAGATGATCAAGGTAAATTTCAAATAAAAAATACTGGTGGAGCTGATGATGATTATGATATAAATTTAAAAATCACATCTCTGACATCTTCAAATGTAACAGAAAACACTAGATTTACTAGAAATATGGAAGCTTTAAATTCTGTACTTCCAGCAGGTAGTGGAGGAACAGCTTATTCTCAAAGTTTTAATGCTGCTACACACTCAAGTTCTATAGATGTATTTGATTCCCTTGGGTCAAAACATACACTAAGAACTGAATTTAGAAAAACAGCAGTAGATACAGCAACTGGTAGTACATGGGATATGAAACTCTCAGTTCCAGAACCAGCAACGATAGATACGATTGCACCATATAACGAAAAAACTGGTAGTGTAAGATTTAATAATGATGGTTCTTTAGCAACATATAACCCACCAAATATCTCATTCTCAGCAAACAACGGTTCAACTCCAGATCAGCAAATTAGTCTTAGTTTTGGTACTGCAAATAAGTTTGATGGTATGACAAGTTTTGATGCAAAAAGTACAACTTCTGGTATAAGTCAAGATGGTTATACAGGGGGAGATTTAGTTGGTATTAGAATCGATCAGAGTGGTACTTTAGTTGGTTCTTTTAGTAATGGTCGCTCTTTTGGTCTTGCACAAATTGCTATGGCTAAATTTACAAATAATGAAGGTCTTCTTACAGAAGGTGGAAATGTATATACTCAGTCTGCCAACTCTGGTGCAGCTATCATAGGTACTGCTGCAACAGCAGGAAGAGGATTTATACAAAGTTCAGCACTTGAAGCTTCAAATGTTGATTTATCTCGCTCTTTAACTCAACTTATTATCATACAAAGAGGTTATCAAGCAAATGGTAAAACTATTACCACTTCAGATCAACTTCTTGAGACTCTTATAGGTCTTAAACGATAATTATTAGACTAATAGGTTTAAATACCTATTAGTTACTTCTTGCTAAAGCACTAAAGTCTATCTCTTCATTTTTATCTTCTTGAGCTTTTTTATCAGCTTCAAAATTTCCAGTTGTAAAGATAATACCGTCACTTTTTTTTAGTATGCACCCTTTTATCCCTGGAAGACAATCTTTTCTTAATAATTTACAATAACCTTTGTGGTCATGTTGGCATGTCCAACCCATGAAAAACCTTTTTTTATGTGATTATATGGCATAATAGCTAAAAATATAAGTAAGAGGGCATAAAATATGCTAAATGAAACTTGTTTAGAACTCTTAAAAAGTGTTATAGATACGCAAAAAGATTTAGTAGTTGTTTTTAGGGGTGAAATCCCTGTTGTTATAAACAAAGCTTTTTGTAAGTTCTTGGGTTTTTCTTCTTTTGAGGATTATATTGTAGATGCACCACCTTTTGTAGAACATTTTGCCATGCACCCATCATACTTTAACAAAGAAAAAGTTGAAGCCGGAGAAGTTTGGTTTGATGCTATTTTAAAGTTAGATGCACTAGATAGAGTAGTAAGTATGATAAATACAAAGTATGAACCAAAAGCATTTACACTTCATATAAACAATAGCATAGATGATTTTAAAATAGTTTCTTTTGAAGATATCACACATGATTTGATAAAAAGAATTATGATTGAAAACAATGCAAATATAGATAAAAAAAGTGGCGCTTATGCAAAAGAGTACTTCTTACAAGTTTGCAAAAACTATGAAGATGCAGCTTCTTTTAATGAAAAAATCATCTGCTTAAGCTCTATTAGCATATCTGCTAAAGATGAGTTAGATGCAATGCTTTTGAGTACTTTTGTAAGTAGTTTTAAGTCTATGATTCGTCAAGATGATATGTTAGTTAGATGGAGTGAGGATAAGTTTATATTTATATATCTAGTTGAAAATGAAGAAAAAGCAAACTTAGTAATCTCAAAATTAAAAGGGATGGTAAATATAAAACTACCTAGTTCTTTAACATATAGTTATAGTTCTGTTTTTCAAAAAAACAAGCAAACTATCAAAGAATTACTCAGTTATCTAAGTCTTTGATTTTTTGATTATATTCATCATCTATCACATCTAGTTTTGTGTGTATCTCTTCTAGCTCTTCAAAAAGCTCTTCAACCCTTGACTCCTCTTGCGATACTACTTTAGATAGTGTCATAAGGGTTGCACTATCGTTAGCATTTGATGCTTCTATGAGTTCTTCGTGATGAAGTGTTAGGGCTTCTTCAACTTCCATGATTTCATCTTCAAGTTTTTGAGATACTTTTTTTAGAGGACTTGTTAGTTTGTTTCTCTGTCTTACTAACTCTGCACGGAGCTTTTTATTCTCTTTTGTATTTGATTTTGGAGCTATTTTTACTTTTACTTCCTCCTCTGTATCATCCCAACCTATCTTTTGTAAAAACTCATCATATCCACCATCAAAGTACTCAGCTTTATCTTTTGCAAAGATTATGAGTCTATCACAAACTCTTCTAAGTAACTCTTCTGAGTGAGTTACGATAACAACAGAACCTTCAAAACTTTTTATCGCTTTTGTTAGTGCATCTATACTTTGCATATCAAGGTGGTTTGTTGGCTCATCTAGTAGAAGTATATTTACCTCTCTTGCTATGATTTGCCCAAGCATTACACGGCTTTTTTCCCCACCTGAAAGTAAAGAGATAGTTTTTTTTGCACTATCTCCACTAAACATCATGTTTCCACAGATACTTCTAACAGATGCTTCACTTAGTTTAGGATTTGCTACATATATCTCATCCATAATGCTATTTTTAGGGTTTAGATGCGATATGTTTGTTTGTCCAAAGTGTGCGACCTCTGATGTCGTATGGTAGAGAACCTCTCCATCTACTGCATCTAACTCTTTTGCTATAGTGTTTAGAAGTGTTGACTTTCCTTTTCCATTTTTACCGATGATTCCTAAAATCTCCCCTTTTTTAAGTGTAAAAGATATATCTTTAAAAAGTAGATTTTGTGGTGTATATCCAAAGCTAAGTTCTTTAACTTCGAGTAACACTTTTGCAGGTGTTTGTTTAAAATTAAATTTAAAATCAAGTGATGCATCTAAACTCAAATCATCAAGTAGTTCCATCTTTTGGAGTTGTTTTACTTTTGATTGAGCTAAAGATGCAGTAGATGCACGAGCTTTATTTTTAGCTATAAACTCTTCTAACTCTTTTACTTTTTTATCTTGTGCGATTTTTTGTTTTGCATGGAGCTCATCATTTGCTTCTAGTTGAGCATAAAATTTTGTTGTGTTTCCCTCTATGAGCTCCACTTTTTTACGAACAAGTCCCATAGTGTGAGTGGTTATGCTATCCATAAAATCTCTATCGTGAGTTATGAGGATTATCTCTCCATCAAAACTTCTTAAAAAACTTCTTAACCATCTAAGAGAGAGTATATCGAGGTAGTTTGTAGGCTCATCTAGGAGTAGCATATTTGGTTCTGTTACTAAAAGCTTTGCTAAGTTTATACGGATTTGGTAGCCACCTGAAAAAGAGAGTGGATTTTTATCTAAATCATCTTTTGTAAAGCCCAAACCAAAAAGAATCTTCTCAACTCTATATGTATCGTACTGCATCTCTTGACTAAGTGCTAAAGATGCTTCTTGTATGAGTGTTTGTTCACTAAAACTAAGGTGTTGTTTTAAAGCACCTATCTTATAATTTTTTGGTATGATAACTTCGCCATTATCAGAAGTGTCTTCGCCTAAGATTATCTTTAGTAGTGTAGATTTTCCACTACCATTTCTACCAACAAGTCCAACACGATTACCAGCATTGATTTTAAAACTTAACTCTTTAAAAAGCTCATCAGATGCGTAGCTTTTTGAGATATTTTGTAGTTGTATCATAAGGGTTACTCTGTCCTTGTTGTTATATCTATCCCTTTTTCTTTTAGGGCATTTCCAATCTCTACTATCTTGTTTTTATACTTCTCACTTTGCATAAAACCCTCATATGCATCTAACTCTTTTTTTTGTACTTTTGCTGCTATATTTTCTATATTTATAAGTAACTCTTGTAGTTGTGTTTCTAGCTCTTCAACTGTATCTTTCATATCTCTTCTCCCTGTACTTTTTTAAGCATCCATTCCCATTCTCCAAAGCCACTATCTGCATTTATATGCCCAGCGTCTTGTAAAACTTCCATCTCTACATTAAGGTTTTGTTGCATC
>JAADDU010000135.1 GCA_013153755.1 Campylobacterota bacterium
AAGATATAGTAGTATCAAAGTTTTTAAAACAAGGGCTATCTTCTAAAGTTTTAGATGAGTTAAGAGTTGAAGATTCATCAGGAAACAATAGAAAAGTGACTTTTAAAGTTGTTGATTATATAGAATCAAAAGAGGCTAAAAAGATTGTAGCTGATATAAAAAAATCAAAAATCAAAGTTCATGCTCAGATAGAGGGTGATTCTATTAGAGTAAAAGGTAAAAACCTTGACGATTTACAAAAAGTGATAAAGCTAATTCGTGAGGGAGAGTGGGAAGCACCTTTAGTTTTTGAAAATATGAGATAGGAAGTAGCATGTTAAAAATGAGTATAACAGATGCAGCACTAAAACTTGGTGTATCTAAAGAAGCTATACATAACAGGATAAGAAGAGGTTCTCTAGATAGTGTTGTAGAAGATGGCATAAAGTTTGTTGTGTTAAAAAAAGACTCACAAGCCTTAAGTAAAACACAAAGAAGAACATCACAAAAAAAAGTGGTTGAGCCAGATGCAAGATACTATAGACTTTTAGAAGAACAAAATGAAAAATTACAACAAAAAGTTGATAAACTTGAAGGTGAAACAAAGGACTTAAGAGAACAAAAGGAGCAAATGCTTATCCAAGAAAGAATACGCATAGAGCAAATTTATAAAGATAAAGATGAACAACTAAAAAATATACTAAATGCTATCTCTTCAAAATTTATGTTAAATGCCCCTAAAGATGAACTGGTAGTAAATGAAGAAGAGTTACTTGAAGTTGAAGTTGAGCAAAAAGATAATAAAGAGATAAAAAATGAACTTATATCTTTAAACAAGTATCTAAAAACAACTAACTTTTCAAATAAAAAAATCCAAAAGATAAAAGCTAGATTTAAAAAAGTAGCTAAAAAAGATAGCAGAATCGTGATAGTAGGTAAAAAGTACTATATAGATTTAGTAAAGTTTGACTATAGCGATTTATTTTAAATCGCTACTCTTCATAGTCAATCCTTTTAGATGTGATATAGGATATGAATAAGATATACCATCTCCACGACCAACAATATCTAGTTTATGCATCACAGCCAATATAATATCATCAACCTTTTTAGTTGGAACTATAAACATAAGATTTACATCTGTAGGGTCACTATGTAGTCTGTTGTAAAAATTACTCATCTCATCTAGCCCCATTCCGTGAGCATCCATGATGGTAACTCCACCAGCCCCAGCATCTTTTGCAGCGACTAGTGCTCTATCCTGATTTTTCTTAGGTACTATGATATGAACTGCTGAAAAAGACATCTTATATGAATGTCTATGCTCTGTTCCATGTATATTCACTGTTGCTAAGCTCATATCATTTGCATGCTCTATAGCATGAAGAAGTTCACCCATTTGTATCTCTTCAAGTTCATGTTTACCTTTTATACCCATTCTCTCTGTAATAATCCCATAAAGCATAACAGTAATCATAGGAAAAAGTGAAGCAAAAGCGATAAGTCCAAAACCATCTATAAGAGGATCTCTTCCTTCTATATTTGTAGCAAGACCAAGACCTATAGCTGCAACAAGAGGAACAGTAACAGTAGAAGTTGTAACACCACCACTATCATAAGCTATAGGGATGATATATTTTGGAGCCATAAAGGTAAATACTATAACAAAAAGATACCCTGCCATGATATAGTAAACTATCTCCCCTCCAACTATGATTCTATAAGCTCCTAGTGAGATACCTATAGCAACACCAAGTGCTACAAAAAGGCGAAGTACAAAGTCATTTATCTTACCATCGCTTATCTCTTTTGCTTTTTTTGCTATGGCAGTTAGTGATGGTTCTGCCATGGTTGTAGAAAAACCAATGAAAAATCCAAATGAGTAGATGATAAAGTTATTATCATATCTTGTAAGTTCTAGTGCCATTGTTTCGCCAAGTGAAAATAAACCCATCTCTAAACCAACCACAAATGCATCTAAGCCTAGTACAACAAGCCCAAAACCTATAAGAACCTCTTTTAAGTTTTCTATAGGTTTTTTTAGGATGATATATTGGAAAAAAAGTATAATTGCAAGGATAGGGAGAACATCCATAAACACACCAAATAAGTCCTTAATAATATCAAAGATATTAAAGTCATAATTTACAGAGTTATCTATAGCAACAGCTTCTGTTATAGGAGTTATATGGGGTATATTTTCTACTGCATCTACAAACTCATAAACAACTATCCCATAAAATTGAACAAATATCATAGGGGTTAGAGAAGCAAAAGCAATGAGTCCAAAACCATCTAAAACAGGATTTCTACCTTTTATAGTAGATGCCAAACCTATTCCAAGTGCTGCAACTAAAGGAACTGTTACTGTTGAGGTTGTAACCCCACCCAAATCATAAGCAAGCCCTACGATCTCTTTTGGTGCAAAAGCAGTAACCCCAACAACCATAACATAGCCAGAGATGATATAGTAGTGGATAGGATGACCTTTTATAATCCTCCAAACCCCAACAACTATAGCAAAACCAACAGAAAATGCAACTACAAGACGAAGAGTATTAGCATCTATACGACCAGCACTAATACTAGCTGCTTTTTGGGCTATAACTATAAGGGCTGGTTCAGCAACAGTGGTACCAAAACCAACCATAAAAGCAAAAATAACTATCCATTTTGTGGAGCCTTTTTTTGCAAAATCACTAGCAAGTCCTTCACCAACGGGGAAGATTCCAACCTCTAATCCTAAAAGAAAAACAGCAAGTCCAACACCAACTATACCTAAACCGACAGAGGTGCTTAGCCAGTTCTGTGGTACATTTTGGATGATTACTAGTTGAAAAAATATAATTACAAGTATGATAGGTAAAAGATCCCTAAATGATTCTTGAAGTAATTTAAAAAATGACGATTTACTTAACACTCTTTACCTTTAATTTTAATAGTTATGAAATACTATCAAAAATTACTTACACTTATCTTTTTAGTTAGAAGATTAGAGTATATGTTATAAAATTTTATCTTAAGAATGGAGTTGTATAATTCTTCTTTTTTATGGAGTTGTGTCCGAGTGGTCTATGGTGTAACCTTGGAAAGGTTATTCAGTTTTGCTGACAGGGGTTCGAATCCCCTCAACTCCTCCATTTCATTGTAACAAGTTAAAGAGTTACATCAAAACTTGATACTTTACTCTCTTTAGTAGCATTTAAAAAATCTAAATTTTTCTTAATCTGTTTCATAGAATTTGCACTATCTTTTTTAAGTTTCTCGACAATACACGTTGCTTCTTTTAAAAGATATACAGCACTCTTCATCTCTCTTATATCTTTAAGTTGAGGTATATTTTGCATCAACTTATCTAAGCTATCTGTATCTTCTTGGGCTATTGCAATTTTAAGTTTATTGAGCCACATCTGTTGTTTCTCTCCAAGCTTCTAAAAGCCCTTTAAATACTTTGTTAACTTCATCAAGTTTTTCTATCTCATCATGTGCTATAGCTCTTGAAATTAACTGGATTTGATAGTTGTATAAACCCATAAGATAGACAGCTATACTTCCATTTTGTTTAGCATCTAAAATGGTTACAAGCTCCATTATAATACTAATAGAACGATTTGCCCAATAAAATTTCTTTTCTATATTTTTATCTTTCATAGCTTTTTTTGTTTGAGCATTAAAACGAAGTACACCTTCGTATAACATCTCTATAAGTTTAGCTGGAGATTCTACTTCAACATTGTTTTGTGCATAAGTATTATAAGCAGTATTTGTATACATTTTAAATCCTTTTTTTGTATCTTATCTTCCATGATGTTATATCGACACATCAGGGATTTTTTTTAGTTATTTAGCTATTTCTTTGAAGCTGCTTCTGCATCTATCATTTGAGTAAACATCTCAGAAGTTGAGTTTAATTTATTTATCATTAAATCATATGCTGCAAAACGCTTAGCCATAATTTTATAATTTGCATCTAGTCTTTCTTCTGCTCTTACCTTTTGTTCACTTAGAGATTCTGTTCTTGTATCTATAGAGTCTCTTAGCTGATCTAAGATAGTGTTATATTTGCTATATTTTGCTACTTCATTTTCTAATTCTGTAAATATACCTTGCATCTCAACTGTACTTCCATCTTCTTTTGTAAAAGTACCACCGACAAAAAATGCTTGAGTACTTGTTGCGTCATCATCAAGTTTCTCATTTAATTTATCTGAATCAAGAGATAATCTTCCATCCTCTCCTACTTCTATACCATAATCTTGGATTTTACCTTGTCCCTCACCAATAGTGGAAAGCATATTTATAAGATTAGATTTCATACTTTTTATAGTACTATCATTTGAGAAGATACCTCTTTCCTCAACATTTTGTGAAGATTTAGTATCTTCATTTATTTGATACATCGCAGAATTATATTTATCTACAAAATTAGTTATCTTATCTGCTATATGTTCTTTATCTTGTTTTACACTTATATTTGTTGTTCCACTATCTTTTAGTGTTATTGTTACACCTGCTAGCAAGTCATCTATAGCATTACTACTACGAGTTATCTCTAAACCGTTAAATTTAAAATTTGCATCTATAGCAGTTTGAACATTTGTCATACCATCAGTATCATCTTCATCCTCTTTTAACATCTCTTTTAGATGTTCACCTTCACCAGCTTTATCTGTTATGCTTATCTCTTGTCCTGTACCTGTATTTGTCGCAGTTAATAAAAGTCTAAAGTCATCATCTGCAACTTGTACCACAGTAGCATTTACGCTATCTCCTGCAAGTTTATTAATATCATTTTTTAATTGCTCTAGAGTAGTTTCACTATCATAATCAAAAGTAAAAGTTTCAGATCCAACATTAAGCTCTAGCGTACCATCACCATCAGCTATAGTTGATGTTCTACTAGCAAATTGCCCACTTTGTTCTATCTCTTTTGTAGCTAAGTCAGTAACTTCTAGAGTAAAATCTTGTATATCACTACCTTCTATAGCAGTTACACTAGCAACTGTATCATCACTAGAAGCTGTTGTTCTTGATTCAAAAACACCAAATTCAGTTAAACCTTTTAAACTTTCATATACATTATCCATAAGAGCATCTATAACATCAAAAGACGCTTTTTTATCTGATTGAATTTTTAAATTATTTTCTATTGGTGTTACAAACTTTGCCTCATCTGCAGCTCTTAATTGATCTATAACATCTTGTGTTAATACGCTTGAACCAGCGCCAAGTGAAGATATACCCATGACAAATCCTTTTGTTCAATAATCTTTCATTATTTATAATTTTATCTTAGTTGTAATATCGGCAGTTTAAAAGAATTGTTTAGAAAAATATGAGATTATGAAAGAAGTTTATTATTTGTCTTTGTATCAAAAAACCAATATATACTAAGCATTACGCCTGTCGTTTTTTGATAACTTTCATTAAACATAAAAGTTTTAGCATCTTTTGTTGGGATATAGATAACTTCTATCTCTTCTTCTCCAGCTATACCACCACCCTCGTTGAGCTTCATACTATCATCTATTTGAGCATAATAAAGTGTTTGATGTGTTCCAGAGATACCAACACTTGTATAAAAAGAGTTGATTTTTTCTATCTTTTGAAGTGGCACATCATATCCACACTCCTCTAGTATCTCCTCTTTTGCTATCTGAAGTTTAGATGCATCCTTGTCTACTATCCCTGCACAAAGCTCATACATCATTCCATCTTTTTGATTTTTATTTAAAACTGTCACTCGAAGTTGCTTTACAAATACAAAAGCATCTTTATCTTTATGGTATAAGAGTATAGCTACGCTATCATGACTAAGAACTGCTTCCCACCTCTTTTTTGAACCATTTTGCGTATAGTTTATCTCTATAGGTTTTATAAACTTTGTTTCTTTTAACTCTTTTATAGAGTCTATACTATTCACAAGTTTTTCCATTATAAAAGTAGCATAAACTCTCTTTTTTTTGTGGCCTTTTAAATTTTGTTTTGTTATTTAGATGAAATTCAACCTCTTTGTTATACTTTTTCTTTAATTTTAAGAATATTTTTCTCTCTTTTCCAGAAAGTTGTTTTGTGGTAATTTGAACAACTTTAAGAGGATTGATGGCACGACCTCGTTTTCTAAGCTCAAAATGAAGATGTGGACCAGTTGAACGACCTGTTGTTCCAACATAACCTATCAACTGCCCTTTTTTAACCCTCTTACCTTTTTTTACACTACTGCGAATAGATTTCATATGAGCATATCTTGTTTCATATCCATCTCCATGACGAATCTTAACAAGTTTACCGTAAGTACCCATCCATGTCGCATATGTAACTACTCCATCTCCTGCTGCATATATAGGTGTGCCACTTCTTGCTGCATAATCAACTCCAAGATGTGCTTTCCATTTATGAAGTACAGGGTGCCACCTTCTTTTACTAAAATAAGAAGAGATTCTAGCACCTCTAACAGGTCTAGCCAATAAAAAACTCTCAACTTGATGAGCTTTTTTATCATAATATCTATCATCCTCATTTAGATAAATATAGTGTTTTTTACCACGAAGCTCAATCATAGCAACTTTTAGTTTTGGCATGGAAAAAGGTCTTCCTAATCTATACCTTTGCTCATAAAGCATAACAAGCTCATCCCCTTTTTTTAAATCCCTTTTGAAATTTAGTGAGTTTTTAAAACTTGATATAAATATATTTGCTAGTTTTTTTGAGCCTGTTGCTTTAACTATGTCATAGTATGGCGAACTGTTTATAGTTAGATAAAAGGCTTCTGTTTTTGTCTCACTTATTATAGGTATAGGTTCAAAATGGTAAGTACCTTTATATTTATATATATGAATTTGTAGTTCACTATTTAAAGGTAGTAAAACCTGCTCTATATCACCTATATCATCTCTAAGAATTTGACAGTGTACACCACTCATCATCTCCTCTGTTAGCCTTTGGTCATCTTTATCCAAGTTATAATATAATGCTTTTAAAGGAAGGTCGTTTTTTTCTAAAAAAGTGAGGTATGTTTCACCATTAGCCCATCTAAACCTCTCAACTTCTGCACCAAAGAGAGTAGTAACAAGTAAAAAAAGTATAAAAAATCGTATCATAAATGTTAAACCTAAAAATAATTTTCGTAACCTTATCCAAAATTGGCTTAGTTAAGATATAATCGCATAGATATTACTATAAAGAAGATAAATGAAATATATAATTTTAATAATGTTTGCTATTTTGCAACTAAATGCCAGTGTAGTAAAAGTACCTCTTGTTGGAGTAGATTTACAAAACAATCAAGTGAGTGTAAAAGTAGATAATATAGATGTTGGTTTGAGTGGCTTTATTGTTCATAAAATCTCAAAAGAACATAGTGTGATTTTAAAAAATGCTGTAGTAGATAGTTTTGATGCTAGCACAAAGATAGCAACACTAAAAGTTTCTGATTATGATGCTCTTAGAAACAACTCATTACCAAGTGGCAAGTGGAGTGTTAGTGTAGGAGATACAGCAGTTTTAGCTTTTGGTTACACAAGAGGTCTCTTAATCGCTCCAAATGAAGATATACACTATAGAATAAAAAAAAGTGTAAAAAATCTCCAATGGATACACCCAGATTTATTTGCGACTGTTTTATCTTTTAATGGACATCCAAGTCCACTTAGAGAAGATTTTAAAGAGTTTTCTATATCAACTTCTGTTGGACTTGTATTTATCTACATAGATCAAAAAGTCTTTACTATAGATGCAAAAAGTTTTAAAATTTTAAGTATTTCAGATGCTAAATTAAAACAAGATACTACAAAGTTACCATTTTACACAAGAGTACAAAAGATAGAAACATCTTGGTGGAAATTATGGGGAGATGGAGTTAATGAAGTTAAAGCTTATGAGCCTTATTACTACCAAATGCTTTTAGATGCAAATCCAAATAATCAAGAGTTAAAAAAACTGATAAACAACTTTAATCTTAAGGCTTCAAAATGATAGATACAAAAGATATAAATTATTTTAAAAATATAGTTGGCGAAGAAAACATATATAGTGATAAGGCTCACCTTATAGCTTACTCTTACGATGCTACAAGGGAGCATTTTGAGCCAGATGCAGTGATATTTCCTCGCCATGAACAAGATATTAGCGACATACTAAAATACTGTAATGAGAAAAAAATTATCATAGTGGCTCGTGGAGCTGGAAGTGGTTTTACAGGGGGAGCATTACCTAGTAGTGGTGGAGTTGTTCTTGCTATGGAAAAACATATGAACAAAATCTTAGAGATAGATGTTAAAAATATGGTAGCAGTTGTTCAACCTGGTGTTATAAATATGGACCTGCAAAGAGCTGTGGA
>JAADDU010000074.1 GCA_013153755.1 Campylobacterota bacterium
TTAAATAAGATTAGAGTTTCTGAATTATCTTTTCTTAATGTATCTTCTCATGTATTTAGTGAAAAATTTCGTCTTGCCTTACTTTTACCATATAAAGTTATAGGAAGATATAGTAAATCAACAACAAATAGTGCTTTTGCATACTTGATTTCTAAAAAAGCACCTTTTGAGCTAAAAACGTATAAGATAGAGAGTGAAACACAAGAGGAGATACAAGAAGCTCTAAACAAAATCTATGAAGATGGTTTTTCTTATGTTATAGCACCGATGACACAAAAAGGCTTAAAAGTCATAGCCGAGATAAATCCTCAAATAAATATATATTTTCCAACTATTAATGAAAACAATACACAAGTAAATTCCCCTTATTTTACCTATGGTGCGATTGATTATAAAGCACAAAGTGATTTACTACTAAAAAAAGCAACTTCACCGTTGGTTATATTATCTGACAAATCAAGTATAGGGAAAAATCTCAGTTTATACCAATCTCAAAAATTTCAAGAATTAGATGAAGAAACATATCAAAAAAGAGTTGTTAAGTTTTTTATATCAAAGAAGACGACTAATTTACAATGGCAATTTAAAAATAATAAAAAGATAGCATATGGGTCATTTCTTATAAATACTCCTATCATAAAAACCGGTATGATTATGTCTCAAATTACATTGTATGATAGAGAAGCAACAAATATACTTTCTACACAGATAAATTATAATCCTCTTTTATTATCTATAACACAATATGAAGATAGAAAAAATATGTATATAGCAAACTCTATAATAAAAAATGATGATGAAGTACTAGAAGCAAGTTCTATCTTTGGTACAGATATACTTTATAATTGGATTAACTATGCTACAACCGTTGGTACAGATTATTTTTATTCTTTAGTTACATCAAAACAAAGAAAATTTGATATAGAGATACAAAACCAACAAGTTCAGTATCCTATAGAGCTTTTAAGACCTTCTAGATATAAGTTTATCAAAGAGATAGATGACTAAAAAAGAGAAAGTATAAGCTCTTTAACATAGTTTGTGATTTTTTGAGGTTTTCCTTCAAATGTTATATATGCTAAAGTGATTTCTAATTTAAAGATAACAATATCTTCTTTATAAACTTTTTGTAACAATTTAAAAGATGCTGCTCTCATCTCTAAAAGTTCAGTAGTTATATTTAACTCATCCCCTAGTTTAGCACTTTTTATATAATTTGCTTCTAATTTTTTAGCTACAAAGTGACCACTATCTAATGCTGGTGATAATCCTTTTTTGAAAAAAGCTTCACTTCTAGCTCTTTCACAAAAGTTTATATAGTTTGAATGATAAACAACACCACCAGTATCTGTATCTTCATAGTATATTCTTATTTTCATTTAAATTCTTTTTATTTTTTATGCAAAGACCCACATTTTTTTAAATAAAACCATGCCATAAAATAAAATTCCTACAGATATAACTGTATAATTTGTATAATATAGAAGTTTTTTAATAGCTTTTAAAACACGAAATTCATACCTGAAAAGTTTTGAAATCAAATATATAATCATGAGTAAAGAGTAAGATGCGACAATAGAAAATAGCATATATTGCCATGTTGTTGATAACCCGAACAAATAGTCTGTTGAGCCAAACATTTTTGTTATCCAACTTGTTGTGACTTTTAGTATATGCTCTTGATTTGGCATCTTATTTTGCTTTTGGTCTGAATGCTTTTATGATATCTTCATTAGTCTGTATAAAAGGTCCTTCTATAAGATCTATACAGTAAGGTACAGCAGGAAACACTGCATCTAAACACTCTCGTATTGATTTTGGTTTTCCAGGTAGGTTAATGATAAGACTTTTTCCTCTTATCCCAGCAGTTTGACGAGATAATATAGCAGTTGGTACATATTGAAGACTTACCTGACGCATAAGCTCACCAAAACCAGGCATCATTTTATCACATACATTTTCAGTTGCCTCTGGTGTTACATCACGAAGTGCAGGACCTGTTCCACCTGTAGTTACAACTAAACAACATCCCTCATCATCACAAAGTTCTTTCATAGTTGCTTCTAATACATCTTGTTCATCAGGAATACATCTATAAACTATTTCAAATTCACTTTTAAGATACTCTTTCATAGTATCTTGAATAGCTACACCACTTATATCTTCATATATCCCTTTGCTAGCTCGATCACTTGCAGTTATAACGCCTATCTTAATATCACTCATAAATATTAAATCCTTTTTTACATATATTATACTACAACAGTTTAAAAAAACTCTACTAGTATATTTGTCTATCTTCTTTTTCTAACCATTTATCAAAAAGTTTTGAAGTTTGTACTGCATCTAATTGTTTTAATTCTAAAGAATGATTTTTATCTTTTAACATATCATAAAAAATTTTATCATCAAAACCAGCTTTTTGTGCATCTGCTTCTGTTGAACCATAATAAACAGTTTTTATCCTAGCCCAAAATATAGCTCCTAAACACATAGGGCAGGGCATACAAGTTGTATATAATGTACAACCAGATAAATCAAAAGAAGATAGTTTTTGACTAGCCTCTCGTATAACATTTACCTCTGCATGAGCAGTTGGATCATTTGTAGTTAAAACCCTATTGTGAGCCTTTGCGATAAGCTCATCATCTTTTGTTATAACAGCACCAAAAGGACCACCATCATTACTAAGTATTCCTTCTATAGCTTCATCATAAGCTATCTTCATCCATCTATGCATCTAAAGTAAAAAACTCTTTTTCATACTAAGTTTTATAGCATTAAGTGGCAGTTTTTTACCTACAAAAAGTTCATTTGCTAACACACCTTGACCTAAAAGCATATCTGCACCATCTTTGTATGTGATGTTTTTATCTTTTGCGAGTTTTAAAAATGGGGTTAGTTTTCCATATATGGCATCTGCTACATAAGAGGTGTTATCTAGTATGGAGTTTATAAGCTCTTTAGGAGCCGGTAACTCTTCATCTTTTAGACCTGCACTTGTGGTATTTACTACTAAGTCATACTTCTTTTGAATGTAATTATCCCAAGTATAAGTTTCACAATCAAGATTTTTAAAGTAATCAAGCCTACCTTCACTTCTGTTTAAAACACTAACTCTCATATCTTCTTGTAAAAACCTAGAAGCCAGTGCTTTTGCAGTTCCACCAGCACCTATGATGAGGATGTTTTTTATACTTTTAAACTCTTCTATAGCATACAAAAAACCATCAGCATCTGTGTTATAACCTATGAGTTTTCCATTTTCATATACTATAGTGTTTACTACCCCTATGTTTTTTGCAAAACCTCTAACTTCATCACAAGCTTTGAAAGCTTCCTCTTTGTGTGGTACAGTTATATTCGCACCGCTTAGTTTTAGGTTTAAAAAAGTCTCTCTTAGTTTTGAGCCATCTTTTAGATGTACTCTTGTATAACAGGCATCATAGTTTAGTTCTTTAAAAACCATGTTGTGCATGAGTGGACTTTTTGAATGGGAAACTGGGTCACCAAAGATAGCAAAAAGTTTACCCATTAGTCTAAATCCTCTAGTGAATGAACCAAAGCTCCGAGTTTGTTTTTAACCTCAAGGTATTCAAGCTCATTTTGGCTGTCTGCTACTATCCCCGCACCAGCTTGTAAAACAACTTTGTCATCTTTTACAAGTGCAGTTCTAATCGTTATGGCACTATCCATATTTCCATCAAAACCAAAGTAACCTATACTTCCACTGTAAAAGCCCCTTTTTATACCCTCATACTCAGCTATAAGCTCCATCGCTCTTATCTTTGGTGCTCCAGTCATAGTTCCAGCTGTAAAAGTTGCCATAAAAAGGTCAAACATATCTTTGTCATCATCAAGCTCAGCAACAACATCACTAACTATGTGCATAACATGACTAAATCTCTCTATATGCATCATATCTTCAACTTTTACTGTGCCAGTTTTAGCAACTCTTCCCACATCATTTCGCCCTAAATCTATGAGCATAAGGTGTTCTGCTAACTCTTTAGGGTCTGCTAAAAGTTCATCTTCTAGCTCTTTATCTCTTAGCTTTGTTTTACCTCGTTTTCTAGTTCCTGCGATAGGTCTTAAAAGTAGTTCCCCATCACTAAGTCTTACCATAACTTCGGGACTACTTCCAACTATGTTAAAGTCTTCGTACTCCATCAAAAACATATATGGTGACGGATTTTTTGTTCTTAAAATCCTATAAAAACTAAAAGGGTCAACTTTTATGTTTCTTGTAAAACGGTTTGTCATAAGAATCTGAAAAACATCACCACTCTTTATCATCTCTTTAGAGTCATCTATCATTTTAAAAAACTTCTCTTTAGAGTGGGCAAAACTTCCTTTGTCATCACCTATGTTTCTAACTCTGTGTTGATATATATAACTACCTTTTAACTCATCTTCTATCTCATCAAATCTATCGTTAAACTCTTGGAGCGTAGAAACGAGTGTAATTTGGTGATTTTTATGGGAGTAAACCAAAATGATTTTAGGTAGTATGAGGTCCAAATCAGGCGTATTTAGTTCATCTTTTAGATTATCCATACTTGAGCCTAGTTTTGGCTCAAATACCTTAACCATATCGTAACCTATATAGCCTATGAAACCATCTACATAACCTATGTTAAGTTTACTAGTTGCTTCTTTGTATATAGTTGTATCTATGGCTTTATAATACTCTTTTAAAAAAGCAAAAGGGTTTTGCTCTTTTGTATGTTTAATGCCATCTGCATCTGTGTATATGGTTTTTTCATCTATATATTGAAGTCGCTCTCTTGCACCTATACATATAAAACTGTAGTTCCCATCACTCTGCCCAGCACTCTCAAAAAGGTAGCTTATCTCATTTTTAAAGATACTCTTCATTTTAGAGTAAACTGCGATTGGTGCTAGTTGGTCTAGTGTAAATTGTTTAGAGTAAATCATCATATTTTAGTTAAAAAAGCACCGTGTTCTATCTTACTTTTTACTACTCTTAATGCACTTCTAGCTTCAGTTTCTGTTTTAAAAGGTCCTACCAGAACTTTGTTTAGTTCGCCAACCTTATGAAATTTATAGTTATAACCTCTCATAGTTATAGAGTTTAAAAACTTTTTATTTGGTTTATATATAGAAAATGAGCCAACCTGTATATAGTATCTACCTACATTAGATGCAGTGGTTTTTTTATGTATAACTTTTTTCTTAGGTGCTGGTTTTTTATATATATGTTTTTTAGGTTTTGGTTTTGGTTTTGGTTTTTGGATGATTTTTTGTTTTTTAGGCTTAGGTTTTGGTTCTGTTTTTTCTAGTGATTCTTGTTTTAATCTTTGAGCTATCTCATCTAGGTTGTCACTATCTTGTGAATCTTCTTCAATCACATCTATCTCTTCAAATAATGGTTCTTCATCAAATGTAGGTTGGGTGTCTGCTTTTTGTTGAGGAAGTGGATTTGGTTGTGGTAAATTTGTTTGTGCATCTGGAGTTAACTTACTCATAAGCACTATAACTATAATAAGAACAACACCAAGGGTAGCTACGGCTAGAAGTATCTTTTTCTTTCCGTTTGTACTATCTCCTTTATTTAGAATAATGTCGTTTAGTTCGTTTTTTTCTTCCATCAAAAATCCTTTACAAATATTTTCTAAAGAAACACAATTACATGTGTTTTGACCAAGAAGCTCCACGCTCTTTAGCGTAAACTTCATAAGGTAGGGTTAAGATATTATACTCATCAGGCATATCTGCATTTGGAAACATTCTCCACTGTTTTGGTTGTTTTGCTGCTAATTTCATAGAGATTAACTTACCAAGTTGAATAGCTTCTTGTAGAGTTGTATGACCTTTATGGATATAAACATGAAGATGACCTTCTGTTTTAGTTTTATATGCTGTAAAGTTTATATAACCTTCTTCACGAAGAAGTAACTGAGCTCTATGGTAAAATCTCTCAGGATCTCGTCCATTATAGTCTATAACAATATTTTCAACTTTATTATGTTTATTTACGATAGAGTGAGCTACAGTTATATCTCCTCTAATATGTTGGTTTATAACTGACTGCGTAAGTGGAGCATTTACCTTTTCAAACTTATTATAAAAGGTTCTTCCCTTAAAAGTTAGTTTATCTACTACTTTATCACTTTTTTTCCAATAATGATCACTTACCATTTTTATAAGTTTTAAATCCATTGCAGTCATTTTTTCACCTTAATATGTTGGTTGGTTATAAATTACAAAGTTTTGAGCTAACTCTTTTAGCTCTGCTTTTATAGATGCTTGCAAATCTGTGTTGTTTATATCATCAAGTACATCAGCCATTTTATTTGCTATAAGTTCAAACTCTTTTTCTTTCATACCACGACTTGTAAGTGCTGGGCTTCCTACACGGATACCAGAAGTAACAAAAGGACTTCTAGTTTCACCTGGAACTGTATTTTTATTTATCGTTATACCAGCATTACCAAGAGCTGCATCTGCATCTTTACCAGATATATCTGTCCCTACAAAGCTTACAAGAACTAAGTGGTTATCTGTTCCATCACTTACAACATTATAACCCCTTTTCATTAGTACATCAGCAAGTACAGAAGCATTTCTTTTTACTTGAATAGCGTACTCTTTCCATTCAGGGCTTAAGTTGTATTTAAAACCAACAGCTTTTGCAGCTATAACATGAACAAGTGGTCCACCTTGAAGGGCAGGGAAGATTGCAGAGTTGATTTTTTTAGCTATATCTTCATCATTTGTCATAATCATACCACCTCTTGGACCAGCAAGAGTTTTATGTGTAGTTGTTGTAACTACATGTGCATGAGGAAATGGACTAGGATGTTCACCAGCAGCTACAAGACCAGCAATATGAGCGATATCTGCAAATAATATAGCTCCAACTGCATCTGCAATCTCTCTAAACTTAGCAAAGTCAATCTCACGAGCATAAGCACTTGCACCACAAACTATGATTTTTGGTTTAACGATTTGAGCTATATCCATAACTCTGTCATAATTTATACGACCATCAAGCTCAACACCATAAGTAAAACTTGAGTAGTTTTTACCAGAAAAAGATGGTTTTGAACCATGTGTAAGATGTCCACCATGGCTTAAGTCCATACCTAAGAGTTTATCCCCAGCTTTTAATAATGCTGCATATACTGCACCATTTGCTTGACTTCCTGAGTGTGGTTGAACATTTGCAAATTTACATCCAAAAAGTTCACAAGCTCTGTCTATCGCTAATTGCTCTACACCATCTGCATATTCACATCCACCATAGTAGCGTTTTGCTGGGTAACCCTCTGCATACTTGTTAGTAAAAACACTACCCATAGCTTCCATAACTGCTGGAAGTGTAAAGTTTTCACTTGCTATCATTTCTAAATGGTCAGTTTGTCTCTCTAACTCATTCTCGCATAGATCAAATACTTCTTTGTCAAACTCTTGTAAAAAACTCATGTTACAGTATTCCTTGTAAAATTTAAAATTGAAGAGATTATACAAAAATTATAATAATATATGACTGAATACAGAGGATTAGTAGGATTACACCATATAAACTATAGTTAGTTTATATGGTTATATTGGTTTATAGATTTTATAACAATATTTAGGTTTGTTTTGTATGTTTTTAAAATACTTTTAATAGAATCATAGTCTTTTAAAACTATTGCTTTTATTATATCTGTTGCAGTATCATGTAATTCTTTTGCTCCGATTGTGCCAGATAGTCCTTTAATATCTAAGGCTAAAATTTTTAGTTGTTCAAATCTAAAATCTGTTAAATATTTAGATAATATTTTTGGACTATCTTTATATGCATCTTTAAATTCTAAAAGAATTTCTCTATAAAACACTTCACTTGAAGCTGCTTTTTTTATGCCTATATGTATATCTAGACCTTTTAGATGTGTAATCTGTTTTTCTTTTTCTTTTTCTTGATAAAATATTTCACTATTTGTATCTTTAAAGAATGTAGCTAAAACACTAAATAAAACTCCTTTTTTTAGTGGTTTTGATAAGTATGCGTTCATACCAAAATTAAACATTTTATCAATTTCATCAACTGAGGTAAGTGCTGTTAGAGCTACTATTGCTATGTTGTTATAAACACTATTTGCTCTTATATGTAATGTTGCTGTGTAGCCATCCATAACAGGCATATTTATATCCATAAAAATAATTTCTATATCATCATTGTCTTCTAATAATGCTAGTGCTTCTTGACCATTTGAAGCTACTAATATATTCATTTTAGATTTACCAAGCATACCAACAAAAACTTTTTGATTTAATAGATTATC
>JAADDU010000187.1 GCA_013153755.1 Campylobacterota bacterium
AAATGCAAACTGTTTGTTGAAGATTGCATCTACCTTTGATGTGGGTATTTTTATGCTCAATATACCTCGTATCTCTCCAACTTTATAATCATATGCTTTTGTATATTTTTTTGATATAAATGAGGGAGCATCTTCCCTCTTTCCATGGCATTTTAGACATTTTGCTTCTATTTTTAGAGGGGTGGCATACTGGTAAAAGTTATCTGCTTTGTTAAAATACTCTTTAGCACTTTTATGCTTTTTAAAATATGTTATGGCTTTTAGTTCATAACTATCTGCTTTATTTTTAGGATTTCTTGCTCTGTCACTAACAGTTTGCATTTTGATTTTAAGTCTGTTGTTGTCTGAAAAATTTTTAGAGATTTTAGATGCAGAAAAAGCAGGTAGTCCAACAACAGTTTTTGCGTCTAAAATTAAAGTTTTGTTTAGGTAAAGGTTTTGATAATAATCTCTATGAGTCATATATAAAGAATCTACAAGTTTAGACTGCTCAAAGATAAACTGCTTAATGGCATTTTCATTTTCTTGGTAGTTTAAAAAGATTCTAACAAAAGCGATAATAAAAAACATAATAGGTATGATTATGATTAGTTTTTTAGAAATAATTTTATATGACATAATAAAGCATTATACACAGTTTTTTTTGTATTTTAACTTTTATTGAAAAAATTCAATGAAATATTTAGCTTCTTTAGATATAATCTTTAATAAATTTATAAATCAAAGTAGATATATGTTAATAACTCGTGCTAGTGAATATGCTGTTTTATCTCTTGTGGTTCTCTCTAGAGCTAATGCCCCAATGGATAGTGAAACTCTTTCTAAACAATTATCCATACCAAAAAGTTTTTTAGCAAAAATTCTTCAAGCATTAGCAAAAAAAGAGATTTTAAAGTCTTATAAGGGTGTAAATGGTGGTTTTTCACTACTAAAGAGTCCAAAAGACATAAATTTTTTAGCTATTATAAATGCTGTAGAGGGTAAAGCACCGGCTGTATTTGACTGTTCTCCTTCTATGCATGATTGTCCTAGTAATAGAGCTAATCTATGCTCATTATGGCCATTTTTAAATAAACTTCAAGGTAAGATAGATAATTTTTTAGCAGAATTGTCACTTGAAGATATCCTAGAGTAACGATGGCAAGAAAGCGTACCACAAGACAGCAGATTGGCTCAACGCTAAACTTTCTTTTAGGTCAAAAAGACCTTAGTGTAGTTATGTTTGTTATGGCTATTTTAGCTATAATTATCGTTCCCTTACCATCATCTATACTTGATGTTTTACTCACTATTTCTATGGCTCTTGCAGTACTGATTTTACTAATATCACTATATGTTCCAAAGCCAACTGACTTAACAACATTTCCAACACTCATACTTATTCTTACGCTTTTTAGGCTATCTTTAAACATAGCTACAACGAGGATGATTTTAAGTCATGGGCATGAGGGAGATGGTGCTGTTAGTAGCATAATAACAAGTTTTGGAGACTTTGTTGTTGGTGGAAACTTTGTCATAGGTATCATAGTATTTTCCATCCTTGTACTTATAAACTTTATGGTTATAACAAAAGGTTCCACAAGGGTTGCAGAGGTTGCTGCTAGATTTACACTTGATTCTATGCCTGGTAAACAGATGGCAGTAGATGCTGACCTTAATGCTGGACTTATAGATGATGCAGAAGCTAAACAACGCCGTGCAGAGATACTTCAAGATGCAAACTTTTATGGAGCTATGGATGGTTCGTCTAAGTTTGTAAAAGGGGATGCTGTAGCTGGTATAGTTATCACCCTTATAAACATCATAGGTGGATTTCTTATAGGTGTTTTTCAGCATGATATGACTGTAGGAGATAGTGCATCTACTTTTACGCTTTTAACTATAGGTGATGGTTTAGTTGGTCAGATTCCTGCACTCATTATTTCTACTGCAACAGGTATCATGATAACTCGTTCTTCAGGAGAGGGAGATAACTTTGCAGAGGGTACGATAAATCAGATGATGGGAAATGCAAAAATCTTGATGATAGTTGGTCTTATCATGATTTTATTTGCACTTGTTCCGGGATTACCCACTGCATCTATGGGACTTGTTGGGATACTTTTTGCTGTACTTGGCTGGTCTATATATAAGTATGAAAAAGGGGAGTTAAGTATACTTGATGTAGATAAAATTCTCTCTCCAAAAGAGATTAAAAAGCAAGAGGATGAAGCACTAAGTAGACCAAAAAAATCTGAAGAAGAGATAGCAAAAGAGGAGGAAAGTGCATTAGAAGATATACTTAAAGTTGAGATGTTAGAGCTTACACTTGGTTATCAGCTTATTCGCTTAGCAGATAGTGCACAGGGTGGAGATTTACTTGCTAGAATCCGTTCTATGAGAAGAAAAATAGCTTCTGATTTTGGTTTTTTAATGCCTCAAGTTCGTATACGAGATAATTTACATTTAAAGCCTCAACAATATCAAATCCTTCTAAAAGGTATATCTATAGGTGAGGGAGAGATAGTTCCAGATAAGTTTTTAGCTATGGATAGTGGTATGGCAACAGGAGAGATAAAGGGGGAACCGACAAAAGAGCCTGCATTTGGTTTAGATGCAGTCTGGATACTCCCAGAACAAAAAGAGGATGCGATTATAAATGGTTATACAGTAGTTGACCCTGCGACTGTTATATCTACACATATGAGTGAGCTTGTTAAGAAAAATGCACAAGACTTACTTACTCGCCAAGAGGTTCAAACTCTTATGGATAAGATTAAGGTTGATTTTCCTGTTATTGTAGATGATGTTTTAAAAGTAGCTTCTATAGGGCTTATACAGCGTATTTTAAAATCTTTGTTACATGAAAAAATCCCACTTAAAGATATGCTTAGTATTTTAGAGACCATAGCAGATGTGGCTGAATATACAAAAAATGTAGAGTTTTTAACTGAACAGGTGAGAGCAAAATTATCTCGAGTTATTACGCAGATGTATTCTGGAGAAGATGGTGTTGTAAGATTGCTTACTTTTGAAACAAATTCTGAGCAAAAGATGTTAGAAAAATCACAAGAACAAGATGGTGTAAGAAACTTAATGTTAGGTGTTGGAGAGATAAATCAACTCATACAAGCAACAAGCGCAAAAGCACATGAAGTTTTACAAAAGGGTATATCTCCCGTTATTATCATAGTTGACCCATCCCTACGTCGTCCTATATCGGAGATATACGAGAAATTTTCATTAGATGTAGTAACACTATCACATGCAGAGATTGATTCAAGTGCGACTTTTGAAGTTATGGGTTCAATCTCTATAGAATAAGCTTAGATAAGATACAATTCATTTTAGAATAAGGAATACAATGAAAAACAGAACAATTCACCATCTCTCTCATATAGATTTAGATGGATATAGTTGCCAGTTAGTTATGAGGTATACACCATATAAGGTATATAACTATAATGCAAACTATGGTGCAGAAGTTAAACAAAAATTAGAACTTATTATAGAAAATATTATAAAAAACAACAAAAGTGCACTTATATTGATAACTGACTTAAATCTTACATTCGATGAATCAAGATGGCTTAATAACAAAATAAAAAATATGAATGAAAATAAAAAAGATGTTGAACTTTTACTTCTTGACCATCATGGAAGTGGGGAAGATAGCTCTAGAAAATATGAATGGTACTTTCTTGATACATCAAGATGTGCTACTAAAATAACTTATGATTATGCAAAAGAGCATTTTGAGCTAGATGAACCAAAGTGGATGCAAAGATTTGTAGATATAGTAAATGCAGTTGATTTATGGAAACAAGATGAGGTACAAAACTTTGAATATGGAAAGGTTTGTATGAGACTTATTAATGAAACAAGAGAATTAAATAAAATTATGTTCGCAGATATAGACAATAACTATAAAATCTCTTTGCTTCTTGAGGCTACTAAATATATAGATGAAAAAAATGCTCATATAGTATTAGATGAAAAGATACATCAAATAAAAAAAGAGTTTTTTAAAGAAGAAAAAAATGATACACTCGATAACTTAGCTACAAAGTTTATAGTAAATCTTTTAGGTGAAGCAAGAGATGAAAAAACTATATACTATAAAGGTTATAGAGGCTTTTTGAGTTATGGTGTTGGAAATACTTCTATCATCGGAAATGGTTTTTTACTAGCATATCCAGAGTATGACTTCATAGTTGATGTAAGCTATAGAGGAACTATGAGTTTAAGAGCAAATAATAATGTAAATGTAGCTGTTATCTCAAAAGAGTGGGCAAATGGTGGAGGTCATCCAAATGCTGCAGGTGGTAGAATTCAGGGTTTTAAAGAGCAATATCGTTATGATAGAGTTAAAAAACAGATAGAAACAATCATAAATGATAAAGAAGCAGTAGCTGGTGATTTGGAGTATAAAAAGTAACTCCATTTCCCTCTTCTAGTGCTTTGGTATTATATCCATCTGTTTATTATATACTTTTGTTTTGGTATTAAAGATACCAAGTAGTGTATGAAAAAGATTGTCTTGTGAAAATCTAGTATCTTTATGTTGTTTTAGTGTATCTATATCTATCTCGTCTTTAAAACTTTCCCCAAACCAAAGTATAGAACCTATATGTATCTGTGCATCTGGTGCCATAAAGTAAGGTAGCCCATGAAGATAGATACCATTTTCCCCCAAACTTTCCCCGTGGTCACTCATGTATATCATAGCAGTTTTATAGTCCTTATCATACGCTCTTAAAAAGTTGATGGTTTTGTTTAAAAAATAATCTGTATAGAGTATAGCATTGTCATAAGCATTAGATATTTCATCTTTACTACACTTCTCAAGTTGATTTGTTTTACAAACAGGAGTGAACTTTTCAAATTCTTTTGGATATCTTTTATAGTATGCTGGTCCATGATTGCCCATTTGATGTAGTATTATTAGTATATTTTTATCTTTGTTCTTAGATATAAAATCATCTAGTCCAACAAGCATCCCCTCGTCTCTACACTCTCCATCTGTACATATCGTGTTATTTGTGGGAATTTTGTAGGTTATATATGGGACTCTTAGAGCGACCCCTTTACTATCGGAATTATTATCTCTCCAAAGTATAGCGACTTGTTTGGTATGATCTAAAACATCTAAAACATTTTGAGTACCTATCCCTTTTTTGTAGCTGTATTGGGACTTGTTAAATACGGAAAACATACAAGGAACAGATTCAGCTGTACTCGTTCCACATGAGTAAGTGTTTGATAAGTTGATGATATTTTCTTGTTTTAGTAGTGGATTTGTTTCTTTAGTATAACCATTTATGGAAAAATGATCAGCTCTTGCTGCTTCACCTACTACCATTATGACAAGCCTTTTCTTTGCACCCACTGCATCTAAAAGCACTGCATCTAACCCTATGGGCTGTACTACTGTTGGTGCATTGTTAAATGTAAGGTTTATATATTTACCTATAGAATATATCCAGTAAGTTGGATTTGTTGAGTAACGCAGAGGTTTATGCTCTCTTGCAAACGAAGTATAATGCTTGCTAAACATAAAGATACAAAATCCAATAATACTAAGTGTAGTAAAGATAACTTTTAGTTTAGAGATAAGTTCAGATTTTAAACTTTTGTATTCTATTTTTGATTTATAAACAAAATAAGCAGGAAGTAAACCTAAAAATATAAGATAAAGTATTTGTTTAATGGTAACCAAATCTAGTGATTCGTCCATATTAGTTTGTAGCATATTTCGTATCATACTCTCATCTATAACAACATGGTAACTGTTCATAAAGTAGTTAGTAAGTGAAGAGACTATCAAAACTATTATCAATATAGGTTTGGTGGTGTATTTTGAGCTTAAAAGTGTAAAAAGTAAAGTTATAAAAGAGATAAGAACAATACCTATAGATAATAAAAACCAAAGGTTTGTTTGTAATGGATAAACTTCTATAGTATTTGTAAAAAATGTGTAGTTATCAAAGAGTGTGAAAAATATAGCACTTAAAAATATAAGCTTTGTTTGTGTAAAGTTTTTTATCATTTGTATCTTTTAACTAAAAATATACCAATCCCTACAAAGACAAATATCAGAGCAACACTTACTCCGATAAATGTAGGTGTTACGCTTTGAGTAAAATCAGGCATCTAAAACTCTAGAACATCTTGCACAGGTAGTATCTTCAGATTCTGCTTGATATTTCCAACAGCGTGGACATTTATGCATAGTTGCTTTTGAGATTATAAAACTATCTCCATCAACCTCAAAACTTCCAAGCTCTGCATCTGGTTTTTTATCTGTTATACCAGATACTACAAACCAATCTTCCCCGTCTATTGCATCTATGTCTAAAACAGTTTTAGAATCTGTATAGATTACTAACTCTAGTGTACTTTTGATAACTTTTTCTTTTTTAAGTGCATCTACAACACTACCAAAACCTTCTCTAGCTTTTGTCATATAAGTAGCATTAAAATTAGAGTCTCCAACTTCTATATTGTTATATGTCATATCAAAGATAGAAGTAGCATCGCCTTTGATGATTTTTGGAGCATGCTCTACAATCTCATCTGCTGTATAAGTAAGTATAGGTGCCATTAAAAGTAAAAGATTTTTTGTGATGATAGCCATAGCACTTTGAGATGCCATCCTTCTTGAATCATCTTTCCCATCACAATATAGTGAGTCTTTAGTCATATCGATATACATACCACTAAGCTCATTTGCTATAAAGTTGTTTAGTTTGCTCATACCATTTACAAAATCGTAGTTTGAAAAAGATTTATGAACATCTCCAAGAACGCTAGATGCAGTGCTTAGTATCCACTTGTCTAACTCTCCCATCTCTTCATAAGGTGTAAGTGCCTCTAAGTCATTGATATTTGCCAACATGATTCTAAAAGTGTTTCTTAGTTTACGATAATTTTCACTTATCTGTTTTAAGATACCTTGAGAGATTTTCAAATCCCCTTGATAATCACTTGAAGCTACCCAAAGACGAAGTATCTCACTTCCATACTCTTTTAAAACTTTCTCAGGTGCGATAACATTGCCTTTTGACTTAGACATCTTCTCACCCTTCTCATCAACTGTAAAACCGTGAGTTAAAACACCCTTATATGGTGCTTTATGCTCAACTGCACAAGATAAGAAAAGAGATGATTGGAACCAACCACGATGTTGGTCACTTCCCTCTACATAAAGGTCTGCTTGATACTCCCCTGCATCATAGTTACGAGATTTTAAAACGCTATTCCAAGTTGAGCCACTGTCAAACCAAACATCAAGTATATCTGTTACTTTTTCAAGTTCCTCAGGTTTATAACCGCTACCAGGGTAGAGGAGTTGTGCTATATCCATAGAGTACCAAGCATCACTTCCCTGCATCTCAAAAATCATAGCAGTAAAGTTTAAAACTTTCTCATCTAGTAAAACTTCCCCTGTTTCTTTAACTCTAAAAAATGCGATAGGCACACCCCAATCTCTTTGACGGCTAATACACCAATCAGGGCGATTCTCAACCATAGAGTTTAGTCTGTTTCTCCCACTCTCAGGCATAAAAAGAGTTTTTTCAACTTCACTAAGAGCTATATCTCTAAGAGTCTTATCTTCCCCTTGTGGTTTTTCATCAACACTTATAAACCACTGTTTAGTAGCTCTAAATATAAGTGGAGTGTGACTTCTCCAACAGTGTGGGTATGAGTGTGTAAATTTTGACTCTTGAAGTAGCGCATCTCCTAAAAGTTCTAAGATAGCATCATTACATTTAAATATAAGTTTACCTACAAAATTTTCTGGATTTGGTATAAGTTTTTCCCTTACTACTGTTTCATCAAAACAACCAGTTTCATCAACTGGCATAACAACTTCTAAGTCATATTTTAGACCTACACGGTAGTCATCTTCCCCATGTCCTGGAGCTGTATGAACTCCACCTGTACCACTATCCATAAGTACATGATCTCCTAGAACTATTTTAGACTCTCTACCATTTAGTGGGTTGATAGCTACTTGATTTTCAAAAACTTTTGAGTCTATCTCTCTTGCTATCTCACCTTTTACAACACCTTGTTCTAAAAGTGATTCAAAAAGAGCTTTTGCAACTATGTAACCATCAGTTGTAAGAACATACTTTTCCTCTGGATGCAGAGATATACCAGTGTTTG
>JAADDU010000062.1 GCA_013153755.1 Campylobacterota bacterium
ATTGTCTATTATTGAAGATTATGATTATATATCAGAAAAAGAAGTACTACAAAAATTAGCAGTTGAATTAGAGATGGTCTTTTTAGATCTAGATTCAATAGATATGGATTATAAACTAACAGACAAGGTCCCTTTAGCTCAACTAAAAAAGCATATTGTTATACCTATTTCACAGGATGATATGAATGTGACTATTGCTTTTAGTGACCCTCTAAATATTGAAGCGCAAGAAGCTATTCAAAGATTATTTCCTAGAAAACTATTAAAAATTGCAATAGCTACAAAAAAACAAATTCAAGCTTATCTATTTAAAGTAGAATTAAAAAATAGTGTAAAAGGACTAGTTAAAAAAATTCGTGATGAATTAAATTCCATAAGTTCTTTAGAACAGCAACAAGAAGCATCTTCTATTTTACTGCTTATTGATGTTATTTTAAAAGCATGTATAAGAGGAAGAGCTAGTGACATTCATATAGAACCAACTGAAAAGAACTGTGTTGTTAGAGCACGAGTGGATGGAAAATTAGCAGAAATATTTATATTTGAAAAAGATATATACCCACCTCTAGCTTCAAGACTCAAGCTTTTAGCAAACTTAGATATCGCAGAAAAAAGAAAACCACAGGATGGTCGTTTTTCAACTGCTGTCGGGGATAGAGAATATGACTTTCGTATATCTACCCTCCCTATCCTGTATGGGGAATCGATTGTTATGCGTATACTTGATAAAGAAAAAGCACTTGTCAAATTAGAAGATGCAGGAATGGATACGGTAAGCTACAATAAACTATTAAAAGGTCTTCAGGAACCATTTGGTATCATCTTAGTAACTGGACCAACAGGTAGTGGTAAAACAACAACACTATATGGAGCACTAAATGAACTTAGAAATATTGAAGATAAGGTTATAACGGTTGAAGATCCAGTAGAGTACAGAATGAACCTTATTCAACAGGTTCAAGTAAATCCAAAAGTTGGTTTGAGTTTTGCAGATGCACTTCGTTCAATTCTTAGACAAGATCCAGATAAAATTATGATTGGTGAAATTCGTGATCAAGAAACACTTGAAATTGCTATAAAAGCTGCACTTACTGGTCATATGGTTATCTCAACACTGCATACAAATGATTCTATTAGTGCTATACCCCGTATGGTTGATATGGGAATAGAAAACTATCTTATTAGTGGTGCTTTAGTTGCTATACAAGCTCAAAGACTTGTTCGAAAAATATGCTTAAACTGTAAAACTATAGAGCATGTTCCAACATCAACTTTAGATGAACTTAAAGAGTATATACCTCAAAATTCTGTTTTTTATAAAGGTAAAGGATGTAAAGACTGTAATGATACTGGATATATGGGCAGAGAAATGATTTGTGAAGTTTTAAACATAACTGAAAGTTTATCCTCTCTTATTGCTAAAGGTGCTTCAAAAGACCTTATACTTGAACAAGCTCTGAAAGATGGCTTTATAGGTATATTTGAAAATGGAATTCAAAAAGCTTTAGAAGGTGTAACTAGTATAGAAGAAATATTAAGGGTGGCTAAAGTATGAAATATTTTATTGCAACAATTTTAACAAAAGGTAAAAAAGAAAAAATACCTGTATATGCAGACAATAGAAAAGAAGCAAGTGATTATATAAAATTAAAACATCATGGAATAATTATTAAAGTTGTTGAAGACAAAGAACCACTTGAAGCAAGATTACAAAGATTCAAAGTAAATTTTACTCAAAACATGAAAAAAAAGAAGATTAAGCCTGACAATCTTATAGCAGCTATTAGACAACTCGCAGTTATGACAAATGCAGGTATTTCTATACACGATTCTTTAAATGAAATTGCAATTGCGACTGATGATATTTCATTACAAACCGTATTTAAAAAACTAGCAGATGATATAAATTCAGGTCATTCTTTATCAAAAGCTATGGAAAATTTTCGTTTTGAATTAGGTAACCTAACTATAGCTATGGTCCAATTAGGAGAAAAAACAGGTAATCTTGATGAAGCATTATATTCGTTAGCAAATATGCTTGAAGAGATTCGTTCAAATTTTATCAAATTTAAAAAAGCCATGGCATATCCTAGAAATGTTATGATAGCTATGGGAATTGCATTTACAGTTCTAATTTCATATGTTGTTCCACAATTTAAAAAAATATTTGAATCACTACATGCAGAATTACCTCTACCAACTCAGATATTATTATGGCTCGAACATGCTTTTAATACATATGGTTTATATATCCTTGCTGGACTTTTTTTAACTTTTACATTACTGAAATATCTAATTGGAAACTACAAAAATATACAATTTAGCTGGCATAAAATATTACTAAAAACATATTTAATTAAAAATATTATTAAGTTTTCAACACTAAATCGTTTTACATTAGTTTTTTCAGAACTCATTCGTGCAGGAATTCCTATAGCAGAAGCCTTAGAAACATCTATCAGTATGATAGACAACCTACCTTTAAAACAAAAATTATCTTCTGTAAGACTTACGGTTGAAAAAGGTGGTACACTAAATATAGGTTTACAAGAAACTGATTTATTTGAAAATATGATTATTCAAATGGTTAGAGCTGGGGAAGATAGTGGTACACTAGACACAATGATTCAAAAAGTTGCAGAATACTATAAAATGCGTTTTGATGCTATTATAGATGGTCTATCGGAAGCTATAGAGCCTATTATGCTCCTTTTATTAGCAGCTATGGTTTTATTATTAGCACTTGGTATATTCTTACCTATGTGGGACTTAGGAAATGCTATAAAAGGTAGATAAGTCTATCTACCTTATATAGAAATTTTTGCATCTCTTCTTTTGATGCTTTAAGTGTATAAATAATAGTATTTGTAAAAGTTTTATCTACTATCTCTATCTCTAAACTTTTACATTCGTATTCTACTTGCCTTATATTTGTATAGTCTATGGATATTTTTTTTTCTACCATCTGCTTATATTCAAAAAAAGTTGCATCATTTATAACCATATTTACAGCTTCACTATAAGCTCTTACCAAACCTCCTGTACCAAGCTTAGTTCCACCAAAATATCTAACTATAATGACACCACATTCTATTAAATCTGAACCTTGTATAACCATCAATGATGGCTTACCAGAAGTTCCTTTTGGCTCTCCATCATCACTAGAAGACTCTATAATTTGATTGAATTCATTTAAATAACGATATGCCGTTACAAAATGTCTTGCTTTTGGATGTTCTAGTTTTAAATTTAAAAGTGTTTGGTTAAAGGTTGAGTAAGGAGTAAGGTAAGCAATAAATTTAGATTGCTTTACCTCGTAAGTTTGTGTATATATTTTATCTATAAAGTTCATATTATGCTAAGTTTGTAAAAACCTTTTGTACATCTTCATCATCTTCTAGTTTTTCTAAAATTTTATCTATTTCAACTTGCTGTTCATCTGTTATAGATACAGGTGAATTTGCCATTCTCTCTAAATGAGCTTTTGTTATCTCTATACCCATCTTTTCAAGAGCTGAATTTAGTGTTCCAAAACTTGTATAATCTCCA
The DNA here is from genome assembly GCA_013153755.1 of Campylobacterota bacterium. The sequence continues at coordinate 3,550 of JAADDU010000062.1, forward strand.
GTAACTAAAACAACACCATCTTCTTCTTCTATCTCTTCAAGTCCTGCATCTATAAGTTCAAGTTCAAGTTCTTCTATATCCATATCATCTTTCATATTAAACTCTATAAGAGCTTTCCTATCAAACATAAATTCTAAAGAACCATTTGTTAAAAGTTCACCACCTCGCTTAGTAAGTATATTTTTAACATTTGCAACTGTTCTTGTATTATTATCAGTCATACACTCAATAAAAATCAAAACACCATGTGGTGCTTTTCCTTCAAAATTAACTTCTAACATACTTGCAGTATCTTTTGCAGATGCTCTTTTTATAGCTGCTTCTATGTTATCTTTTGGCATATTTTCTGCTTTAGCATTTAAAATTGCTGTACGAAGTTTAGAGTTCATATCAGGGTCACTACTACCCTCTTTTGCTGCCATAGTGATAATCTTACCTAACTTTGGAAACAATTTTGACATTGCTCCCCATCTTTTTAATTTTGATGCTTTTCTATACTCAAAAGCTCTACCCATGTCTTTTTTCCTTAACTTACTTGTGAGATACTTATCTCTGTATCTTTAGAATAATCTACAACTATTTTACTTTCTTCATCATCTTTTTTTAGATTTAGGGTTAATTCCCTTTTATCTAAAGAACTATTTTTCATAAGTTCTATAGAAAAACCACTTAATGATGTACTTAAACCATCTACAATCTTTGAACTAAGTTTTAACCAGTGTCTCTCATACATCTCTTCATCATCAAGATATAGACCACTCTCATCATAATCAAGTTCACTTACTTGATTAGCAACTCGATTTAGCTTATCAAAAAGTCTTTGAGAATCTATAAAATTACTTTTTAAAGTATCATAATCTTTATCGTTTAACATTACTGTTTCATTCCAAATTTTAATTTTAAAATGTATAATACCATATATTTAAGCAAGAGGTTATAAATGAAACTAAGTTTTAGGATTAAACACCATTTTTTTAGTGCATTTAGAGAATTATTTGTACACCATCATGGTTCATTAGAATTTCGTGCTAAACTATTTGCATTACTAATCTCCTCAAATGAAAATCAAAGTGTAGAAAGTTATATCATAGTAAAAGATTTTGGTATGAGCATATATAAAAATGATACAGATAGAGCAGATTTACTGATGTTATCTACTAAAGAATTAGTTAAAAAAGTAAAAGATAATAATGGTTTAAATATAGACAAACTTATTTTTCATATACAAAAAGAGTTAAAAATAGTTCCAAGATATGCTAAAAAGATAGATATAAATGCATTAAAACCTATCTTAAGGCTAACATATGATGAAGATACTATTTTATATCAAAAAAACATCTTAATGTTTTTAGAAAAACTAAAAAAAGAAACACTTCAAAAACACAAACTAGAAATAGCTCAAGCAGAAGAAAACTTAGAATCTAAATACTAAATTTATCTTTATCAAAAAAACTATCTACAGATATATTTTTAAATGATGCATTTAAAGAGGTAAAAAGTTGTGGAAAATCTTGCTCCATTTTTGCTAACATCACTTTCATATTTGCACGAGCATGAGGCATCTTTACATCAAATCTCATAGCCGGACAAGCTTCATCCCCTATGGCACTTATACCATTATCATCTACAAAAGCACGAAGTTGTCTTTCTCTCATCTGAATAAGAGGACGAATAATAATCAAACCATTTTCTGCTTTATATTTTGGGGCTAAACTTCTCATTTGACCATTATAAATAAAGTTCATAAAAAAACTTTCAGTAGCATCATCTAGGTGGTGTCCTAATGCTACTTTATTACACCCCTGTTCTAATGCTACACTATATAAAAAACCTCTTCGCATACGGGAAAAAAAGCTACAAAAAGATGAATTTTTTCTAATTTTATCTTTTGCTATCTCATAAGTTTGAGTTTCATGTATGATATGTTTGATACCATATTCTTTACAATGTGCTATAAGATTATCAAAATTCTCACCCATACCATAACTAATAGTTACAGCAATAAATTCAAACTTAAAAGGAGCTCGTCTTTGTTGCTCTTTCATTGCATGAATCATAGTAAGAGAATCTTTACCACCACTAAGGCCAACTAAAATCTTATCTCCATCTTCTATGAGGTTAAACTCGGCATTTGTTTTACCAAGCTTAGACATAATCTTTTTAGAGAGTTTAATCGACAAGTTTATCTACCATTTTCATAACAAATTCAGCAGATTCAACAGCACTTGTTTCTAAAAACTCATCAAAACTAAAACTTGCATCCATATCAGCAGCATCACTTATGGCACGAAGTATAAAAAATGGAACATCTAATGCATCACAAACAACTGCAACACTAGCACCCTCCATCTCTAAGGCATCTGCATTGAAAGTTTTACCTATGAAGTTTTTACGCTCCTCATTTGCTACAAACTGATCACCAGTAGCGATAATACCTTCTTTCACAGTTTTACCCATATCTAAAGCAACTTCTTTTCCAAGACTAATCAAGTCTTTATCAGTTTGTATATAAACTGCACCCTCTGGAACATACCCAAAAGGATGACCAAAAGCTGTTATATCCAAATCATGTTGAGATAATTTTGTAGCTATGATTAAGTCGCCAACTTTAAGCTCAGGTGAAATTGCTCCAGCAACACCACTAAAGAGTAATCTGTCGCATCTAAAATGCTCTATCATTGTTGTTGCAGTAAGTGTTGAGAATACTTTTCCAATTTTAGAATAAGCTATAACTAACTCAACACCTTTATATGTTGCCTCATAGTATGTATTGTTTGCATATTTAGTTGTTTTATAATCTTGTAGTTTTTCTAAAATTGGTGCTATCTCTTCTGGCATTGCACCCATTATTGCTATTTTCATAAAAAATTCCTATATGTTAAATGTTTCTATTTTCTCTATAAAAAGTGGTAATTTTTCTATAATCTTTGCATCTTCTTTAACGATACAACTACCACCCCAAAAGCCCAAACCATCTTCAAAACCTACACGATTTACAAAAATTAACTTTGAGCTACACTCTTTAGCAACTGTTTTTATGATGTCGTACCATTTTTTTTCTATCTCTAAACCACTCTCACTAAAACCTCTGGCTGGAGACGATACAAGAGCTAAAATCATATCTGGATTTTGCTCTATCAAATCATGATGAACATTTTTATGCCATAAGTCTTCACAAACAACCATACTCAATCTTTTACCAGAAACCATAAAACTCTCAAAAATATTACCGGCATCATAGTATCTAGCTTCTTCAAACATACCATAATTTGGTAGATGAACTTTGTTATGTTTAGATACTAAAATACCTTTTGAAAAATATAAAGCAGTATTTCTAAATGTATTAGTATCTCTTAGAGCTGCACCCACCACTATATCTATATCTTTGCTTAACTCTTTTATCGTATCTAACTCATCTATATCCCAAGCATCTTCATAAAGCTTGTCTTGAAGGAGATAACCGTTTAATGATAATTCTGGAAATACTATAAGATCACTTATATCTTTATGTTCTTTTATAATATCTAAAACTTCTAAAAGATTTATACGACTTAATTTTGGAGAAGTTTGAGCAAGTGTAACTTTCATAATTAACTACAAACTTCCTCTTTAACTTTAGCTAAAGATGCCATATCGGAGATATTTAAAGTTTTTAATTCCTTAACAATTCTACGGTTTAACCCTTTTAGTGTCACACCATTACCAAACTCTATAGCCATATCTACATCATTTGCTATAGATAAGATAGATTGTTTATATTTTACAGGTTTAACTAACTGTTCTTTTAAAAGTGAAAGTGCTTCATCTTTATGTGCATAAGGTTTTGTAGTTACATTTGAGATAATTGGTGCACTAAAATTATCTTTAATCATATCTAGCATCAATTTCTCTAGTGGCTCTTGAGCAGATGCCAACAACTCACAATGTGAAGCTACAGACATGTCAAGAAGTAACGCTCTTTTTGCACCAGCATCTTTAAAAGTTTGTTCTAACGATGCTAAGTCAGACTTAATACCAGCGACAACAAGTTGCCCATCTTGATTATAATTTGCAGCCCATACTTTTTTGCCCTCAGCTTGTGCATCTGAACATACTTTTTCTACACTCTCATCATTAAGACCAACGATAACCATCATCCCTGCATCTATACCTTGACAAGCACTTTGCATATATGCACCTCTATTATGTACTAATTCTACTGCATCTATATAGTCTATCGCTCCACTAGCACAAAGTGCTGAAAACTCTCCAAGAGAGTGACCTAAAAATAGTGTTGCTTCAACATCTGGACAAACCTCTTTAAAAAGACGATAAGCAATCATTTGAACAAGTAAAATAGCCGGTTGTGTATATGCAGTTTGTCCAAGTTTTTCATTTTCATCAAAAATCAACTCTTTAAAATCTACACCTATTCTCTCTCCAGCTTTTTTAAACATCTCTTTTGCAATATCACTATTTTCGTAAAAATCTTTACCCATTCCAACTGCTTGAGAACCTTGCCCTGCAAATATCATCGCTATTTTTTTCATCTTTTTCCTTTATAAATATTCTTTGTTTTCTGCTATCTTTTTACGCAGTGTATTTCGAT
>JAADDU010000121.1 GCA_013153755.1 Campylobacterota bacterium
AAATACGATTTTTAAATTATCTTTAGATAGCAAAGAGTTTAAAACATATTATCTAAAAGTACAAAATAAGACAACATCTTTAAAATTTGGTTTGTTTTTAAAAGAAGAAGTTGTTTTTTTGTATGATGAATATACTAAAAGATCTTTAATGGATGTTTTTTTTACAATCATTATTATGTTATTGATGTATAACTTGACATTGCTTTTTTATACAAAAAATAAAACATATTTTTTATATGCCTTTTATCTAGCGACACTTATCTCTCAACAGGCTACATACTTAGGATTAACACAGCTTTATATGCCTAGTTGGTTTGTTTACTATGATGATTTAAGTGTTGTCTTTAAAGTAAATATGGTATTTATTGCAGCTGCTTTTTTTGCAAAGAGCTTTTTGGAGACAAAAAATTATCCAAAAATAAATACCATATATAATATAATTATTTCAGCAGGCTTTCTCGAGATATTTTTATTAGGTATGCCATCTTTTTATTATCCAGAAATAGGTATTGTTACAGCATTTAGTTTTGTTATTTTTAATATGTATGCCGGTTTTTATGTATATATAAGTGGTTACAAGCAGGCAAGATTTTTTGTTGTAGGTTGGAGCTTTCTTGTTATAGGTTTTATTGTTATGATTTTTGATAGTTTAGGCATCATTACTGTTATGCATAAAGTTTCAAATATTATAATGTTTCTAACAGCTTTTGAAGCTGTTGTTTTGTCTTTAGCATTTTTAGATAGATATATGATTTTAAAACAAGAAAAAGAGCAAATAAATAAAATTTTATTAAATACTCTTAATGAGAAACAAATAGAGATAGAACTACAGATAAATAAAAAAACAAAAGACCTTTGTGATGCATTAGAAAATAAAAAGATACTTTTAAAAGAGTTACAACATAGAACAAAAAATAATCTTCAGCTCATTCTATCTCTTATACGGATGCAATCAGATGGCTCTAGTGAAGGTGTAAAACATAAGTTTAAAAACTTAGAAGGGCGTATATCTGCTATAGCAAAAAGTCATCAACTCTTATATTTAAAAGATGATTTACAAAAGATAAATATGGATGAGTACATAAATGAACTATGTAATGATTTGGAAAACTTAAGTGAAAAAGAGCTTATAATAGATATACAAGCAAGACAAATTTATATGCCACTTAGAGAAGCTAGTTATATAGGTTTGATCATAAATGAACTTATAACTAACTCTATAAAATATGTAAATTTAACAAATATCATTATAAGTATAGATATGCTAAAAAATGGTGCCAAATATCTTTTAATAGTTAAAGATAATGGTAATGGTTTTGAGTATGATAAATTAAGTAGTGAAGGGATAGGGTTGAAACTTGTACAGATATTGGTAGAATCTCAGCTGGGTGGTAATTTAGAAATACAAATCAAAGATGGATGTAGATACATGATAGAGTTCCAGTTATGAAAAATGTACTTATAGTAGAAGATGAAAGTTTGGTGGCTTTAGAGATTTCAAGTTATATCAAAAGTGTTGGGTTTTGTGTGTCTGGTATTGCATCTAGTGCTTTAGAAGCTTATAAGATAGTGGATAAAAATGATATAGACTTAATCTTAATGGATGTTTTACTAAAAGGTGATGAGGATGGGGTGACTTGTGCAAAAAATATAAAAAACACTAAAGATATACCCATCATATATATAAGTGCTTTTAGTGATGATGAAACACTAAATAGAGCTATCCAAACTGATCCAAGTTCGTATTTGATTAAACCGTTTAACCGAAAAGAGCTAAAGGTAGCTATGAATATAGCAACAAAACATCATCATTCAGCACTTAGAGTAGGGGATATTATTTTTGATGATGAATTTTCATTTGATAGTGCTTCTAAAGAGTTGATAATGCAAGGGGAAGTAGTGCATCTAACAAGGCAAGAAAGGCAACTCTTATCTTTGCTTATAGAATCAAAAAATAATGTTGTTGATATATATACTATAGAAAATGAGATTTGGCCAGATAAACAGAGTAATGAAAATACAAGAAGAGCATTGATTTCTAGACTTCGATTAAAATTAAAGTATAAATTTTTACAAACAGTTCACTCCGTTGGATATAAGATAACCGTTTAAAACATGGTATAATTTTAAAAATATATAGGGGTGAATTTTATGGAAGCAAAGATATTTTTTGGCTCATTAGAAGCTAGTCATGATAAGGTTACTAAAAGAATCAGTCCCTATACTTCAGAAGTGGTTTCAACTGCTCCTTTATGTACTAAAGAAGATGCTCTAAAAGCTCTTAAAATTGCTCAACATGCAACAAAAGAAGCTAAAACTTCAACACTTTCTCAAAGATGTTCTTGGCTTTTAGATGTTGCATCTAAGTTAAAACAAAACAAAGAAGATATAGCAAAAACTATAACTGATGAAGTTGGAAAACCCATCACATTTTCAAGGGTTGAGGTTGATAGATGTATAGAAACTATAACTTTGTCTGCTGAAACTATGCGTACAATGAATGGGGAAACCATAAATACAGATGCAATGCCAAGTGGTAAAAAGACAACTGCTTTTTTCTCACGCGTACCTGCTGGTGTTGTTGTTGCCATTACTCCTTTTAACTTTCCACTAAACCTCATAGCTCACAAGATAGCTCCAGCTTTAGTTGCTGGTAATTGTGTTGTTTTAAAACCAACACCTGAAGCTCCTTTAACTGCTTACAAGTTTGCAAAACTTTTTATAGAGAGTGAGTATGCCATCAAAGATGCACTAAGTGTAGTGTATGGAGATGTAGAAGTTGGAAGTACCCTTGTAACTTCTGATATACCTCGTGTTATCTCTTTTACTGGTAGTGTACCTGTTGGAAATATCATCATCAAATCAGCTGGAATCAAAAAGGTATCGCTAGAACTTGGTGGAAATGCAGCTACTTTCATAGATAAAAGTGCAGATTTAGATTTGGCAGCTTCTCGTTGTGCTTTAGGTGCATTTGTAAACTCTGGACAAGTTTGTATCTCTCTTCAGCGTATCTATGTAGATGCGGAGGTTTATGATGAATTTGCTAAAAAAATGGCAGAGGAAACTAAAAAGCTTGTAGTTGGCTCCCCTTATGAAGATGATACTTTTATGGGTCCACTCATAGATGATGAAGCAGTTGAGCGTGCGATGAAGTGGGTAGATAGTGCCATAAAAGAGGGTGCAATAGCACTCTTAAAACCACATAGTGAAGGTAGGATGTTTAATCCATGCGTGATGGCTAATGTAAGAGATGATATGGCTATAGTTTGTGAAGAAGTTTTTGCTCCTATAGTTTCACTTGTAAAAGTTGATAGTTTTGATGATGCTCTACCAAGGATGAATAACTCCCCTTATGGACTTCAGTTCTCAATCTTTACAAATGATTTAAGTCTTACACAAAGAGCTATTTCGGAGTTAGATGCAGGGGGTGTTGTTATAAACGATATGCCAACTTTGCGTTTTGATATACAACCCTATGGTGGTATAAAACTCAGTGGAATAGGAAGAGAAGGCCCAAGATTTGCTATAGAAGAGTTTAGTGAAATAAAATCAGTGGTAATTTGTTAGGACAATTATGAAAAAAAAGAAAAAAGTTATCATCTCAGCTTGTCTTTTAGGTCATCTTTGTAGATATGATGGTAAGACTAAAAAAAGTACAGAGATAGCTGATGCTTTTAGTGAGTATGAGATTATACCTTTTTGTCCTGAAGCTCCTGTTTTTGGTACTCCAAGAGAGAGGATAAGTGTGGTTGAGGTAGATGCAGAGCAAAAAATTTTAACATACACTTCAAATAAAGATGTAACTAAGGTTTTAGAAGATGAAATTTCATCTTTTATAAAACTTCATCCAAGTGCAGATATGATAGTTTTAAAGTCAAAAAGTCCAAGTTGTGGATTAGAAACTACACCTATTTTAAATGAATCTAGAGAAAAAATTGGCATTGGAAGTGGAATAGCTGCAAAAATGTTTTTAAAAAACTATATAGACACTAAGATAGTTGATGAGTACAAGATATAGTCTTTGAGTCAAGCAAAGACTATATAAGGAGAATCGTAATGAGGATTATATATATAAATAGTTACAAAAGTGTTAATAAGTTATATAATTTAAAAAGTCATCTTTTGCTAACACTTTACTAACATTGAAAATGTATAATAGTATATGAAAAAAATATTACTACTAGAAGATGATACCCTTTTAGCTCAAACATTATGTGAACTTTTAGAATTAAATGGTTATGAAGTTACTCTCGTGTCTAGTGGAGATGATGCTAGTGAAATGAGCTATAGCCATAAGTATGATTTGTATATATTTGATATAAATGTACCAGATATAAATGGTATAGATTTGTTAGGTTACTTAAGAGAAGCGAATGATGATACTCCTGCTATCTTTATAAGTGCTTTGCTTGATTTAAACTCCATATCTAAAGCTTTTAGTGTTGGTGCAGAAGATTATATAAAAAAACCATTTTTCCCTCAAGAGCTTATCATTAGAGTTGATGCTAAGCTAAAAATTAAAGAAACTACGATAAAGTATAAAAATTTAGAATATGATATAAATACTAAGATTTTAAAGATAAAAAACCAAACAGTAGCTTTAGGAGAAGTTCAAGAGCAACTTTTGGAATTATTTATAACAAATATAGGTAAAATTATGGATAAAGATATACTTATGGAGTGTTTGGAAAAACCGACACCAACAGCATTACGAGTTGCCATAAATAAATTAAAACAAACTACACAAATAGATATAAAAAATATCCGTGGTGTTGGATATGTAGTTGAGTAAAGTAGAGTTAGAATCATTTTTAAAGAGTTTTTTACTATTTTTTAGTTCATTAGGTACTCTTTTAGTTATCTTATTTTATCTAAATTATCAAAAAGATATACAAACTTTAGATGAACAACTTTTTTCACAAATGCGTGTTTGTAGTTTTGATTTAAAGTGTAAAAAATTTGATATAGATTTTGTACAAGAAGATAAAGAATTATATAAACTATATAAGAACAAAGAGGGCTTAAGTAGTTTTTATCCAATCCCTAGCTCAAAAAAATACCTTATGATTATAAAGTTTAAACAGCAAAACTATAAAAAAGAGCTTGAGAAACTGCAAACAAAAGCTATATGGCAATTTGTAGTTGTTCTTGGAATTGTTTTTTTACTTTCTATACTATTTTCATTCTATGCACTTTCACCTTTAAGAAATGCTCTATCATTAACTCAAGAGTTTATAAAGGATATTTTACATGACTTTAATACCCCCTTAGCTTCTTTAAGGTTAAATAGTTCTATGTTAAAAGATGAAATAGGGGAAAATAGTAAGGTTATCAGAATAGAAAACAGTGTTGAAAATATATTGGAACTTCAAACGCATCTTCGTTCGTACCTTTTAAATCATGCGTTAGAGAAAGAAAGATTTGACCTAAAAGAGTTAGTAGATACCCGTATAAAAATGATAGAAAAAAATTATCCAGATATTAGATATTCCATAGATATGCAAAAGATAAAAATAGAGCTAAACAAAGAAGCTTTTACAAGGATAGTTGACAATATTTTAACTAATGCTTTTAAGTATAATACTAAAAATGGTTTTGTAAAGATAAGTTATAGTAAAATTAGTTCAAAATTATCTATATCAGATAAAGGTATTGGGATTAAAAATCCAAAAAAGATTTTTGAGAGGTTTTATAAGGAAAATGATAGAGGTATCGGTATAGGACTTCATATAGTTAAAAAGCTTTGTGATGAATTAAAGATAAAGATAGTTGTAAAAAGTAAGATAGGAGAGGGAACAACTTTTGTATTACATCTACCTAGTGAGGTGCTTATAAATGACTAACACTCTTATGCGACAATAACACTATTAAGAAAAGGATAAATTATGAAAAAAACAATTTTAGTAGCATTTGCCTTATTGGGAACAATGAGCTTAGCAGACAATATAGGTTCAGCAGTAGACCTTAAGATAGCAGCTATAGAAAAAGCTTCAAATCCACAAGAGAGGGTAAAACTTGTAAATGAGTTTAAGGTAACTTTAGCAAATATGAGTGCAAATGAAAGAGCCTCTGCGATAAGTCAACTTCGTTCATCTACGCAAGGTAAAAAAACATCTCAAAATATGCAAATAAAACAGCAAGTTCAAATTCATCAGATGCAAGATATACAAAATGCTGCTTCACAACAGATGATGCAACAGCAAAATGCTATGTCTCAAGCTATATCTGAAGGTGTTTTACAAATGGGTAGTGGTTTAGTTAATAACCCTATTAATAATATTGGAAATAACATAAATTTCCCAATACAACGCTAAGAATAGGAGGCTAAATGTATAAAATATTAACGGCATTATTGATTATTTCATATACTTTTTTATTGGCTAATGATTTTGATATGGACGGGGTAGAAGATGTAAAAGATAGTTGTCCAAATACACCGATGAGTGATTTAGTGGATATAAATGGTTGTACTATAAAAAGTTTAGTATCTCCACACCATTTTGATATTATATTTGGATTAAATTATACTCAAACAGATTATGAAAGTCTTGGAAATTCGGACACATTTGATGGAAGTTTACAGGTTGATTATTATTATAAAGATTTTTCCATTCAAGCTAGTACATCTTATTATTCTTCTTCAAGTGATTTATACAGTGATAGTGGTATAGCAGATTCATTTATTGGTGCTTATTATAAGATATATCCTTTAAATGATTTAAGTGTTCTCTTTGGTGGAGGATTGATTCTTCCTACAAATGACTCATCTATAGATAATAACAATGTAGACTACACAGCATCATTAAATCTTAGCTATATGCTAGAAAAAGTAAATATTTTTGGTGGATATAGCTACACAATCATAAATGACGATGATACTATTGATGTAAAGTATCAAGACACAAACTCTTATAGTTTAGGAGTTGGTTTTTATCCAACACAAGAACTATATCTTAGTGGTTCATTTAATTCAAGCAGTAGTATATATAAAAATGTAGATGATATAAACACTTTATCGGTTTATGCTTTTTATACGATAAACACAAATTGGTTCACAAATTTTAGTTACGCTTATGGGTTAAGTGATAGTGCAAGTGATAATTATCTTTCTCTAAAACTTGGTTATTATTTTTAAAAGTAACTAGTCTTTATTTTACCAAAGCTCTTAAATATTTTTTAAGAGCTTTATGATATTTTTTGTTATGATAAGTAAAATTTTAACATTTAATAATATCTTCTTAACTTTATATAATATATAAAAATATATGGCTATAAATATCCATATATTTATTTTAATTTAGTAAAAAAACTCACTAGCTTATCACTAATAATAGATATAATTTTTAAAACTTTTATTATGGGATGGAAAACTTATTGGAAAATTTAAATGTTACTCAACTAACAAAAAAGCTAGAAGAGGTATCACAAGATATTAATTTAGCTACAACAAATGAAGAGATTAATAGAATCATTGAAGATCTTGTTACAAAATCGTTAGATGCAGAATTTTCATCAATATGGTTTTATGATAGAGAAAATTTTATTTTAACAAGAGCAAGAGAAACAAACCATAGAAAAGATCTCCTTTTAAATCATAAAAAAGGGATAATATATAAATGTTTTATGACAAAAGAGAGTAGTCTATATAATTATTTAGCAAGTGATAAAGACTATGTTGCATCTATAGATAATCCTGATAATATAAAAATAAAATCAAAAGTCATGCTTCCTCTTCTAGAAGAAAATGGCAATCTTATAGGTATAGTCACAGCATATAATTCTATTAGGAAAAATAAAAAGTTTTCAAAAAATGATGTAGAAATTTTAAAAGCATTATCTCCATATATTATAAATGCTATATATAAAATGCATAATCCAAAAAAAGTAAAAGAACCAGAGGTTAAAGTTGTTGAAGAGATTAAAAGGGTTAAAAATTCTCAAGAAGTTGTTGAGAAATCTGATGAAACTTTAACTTTTGTTGCGAATTTTGTACATGATATTAGAACGCCAGCAAATACTCT
>JAADDU010000132.1 GCA_013153755.1 Campylobacterota bacterium
TGACTTTAGTGATGTTAGTTATTTTGATACCACTGCATCTATTTTTATAAACACACTTATAGAAAAATATAAATTAAAAAATTTGGAAGTAGAGATACTTACAAGTACAAATGATATTTTAGATACTTTAAAGTTAACATTATCCTTTAAAGAAAAAGCTCAAGAGTTACCAAAAGTTAAAAAAGATAATATTTTACAAGCTATAGGTGAGAAAACATACCTATATTATAATGGTTTTATTGCATTTATAGCATTTCTTGGACAACTTTTTGCAACGAAACTATACTATCTGAAATCTTTTAAAAATATACGCTTTAAAGAGATAGCTTTTGAGATAAATGAGAGTGCTATTAGAGCTTTAGGTATCATAGCATTAACAAGTTTTCTTATAGGCTTGGTCGTAGCATATCAATCAGCATACCAACTAAAGATATATGGTGCAAATATATTTATAGTTGATATGCTTGGTATCTCTATATTTCGTGAGTTAGCACCACTTATGACTGCCATAGTTATAGCTGGTAGAAGTGGTTCTGCTTTTACAGCTCAAATAGGTGCTATGAAGATAACACAAGAGTTAGATGCGATGAGAACTATGGGATTTGATCCATATATATTTTTAGTTTTACCTAGAATTATAGCTCTTATTATTGCTATGCCTATACTTATCTTTGTTGCAGATATGATGGGAGTTTTTGGTGGTATTTTAGTTGCAAATCTTGATTTGGGGATAACTCCACAACTTTTTTTAGAGAGATTTAGTGAGGTTGTTGCTATAAAACATTTTTATATAGGTATTTTAAAAGGACCATTTTTTGCATTTTTGATAGCATCTATCGGTATATATAGAGGTTTAATGGTAAAAGATGATACACAAAGTATAGGTTTTAATACCACTAAAAGTGTTGTAGAGTCTATCTTTGCAGTTATAGTATGTGATGCGATTTTTTCTATCATATTCACAAATCTGGGGATTTAGATGCAGTGCATGATTAAGGTTAGAGATATTAAAACAGTTTTTGATGAGAGAATTGTTCATAATGGACTAAATCTTAGTATAAATAAAGGTGAGATATATGGTCTCATAGGTCCAAGTGGATGTGGAAAGACCACACTTCTTCGTGAGATGGTAATGCTTCAAGAATTTCATGGTGGTAACATAGAAATTTTAGGACATGATTTAAGTAAGATAGGTCATAAAGAAGCTCAAAGTTTAAGAAGAGAGTGGGGTGTTTTATTTCAAGCTGGTGCTTTGTTTTCATCTTTAAATCTTAAAGAAAACATATCTTTACCACTTATAGAGTATACAGATTTATCAAAAAAGATGATAGATGAGATAGTAAAGTTTAAGATAAACCTAGTAGGTTTAAAATCATCTGATGCACTACTTTACCCATCTCAGATAAGTGGTGGTATGAAGAAAAAAGCAGCATTAGCTCGTGCTTTAGCGATGGATCCTAAACTTCTTTTTTTAGATGAGCCTACAAGTGGACTTGACCCTATATCTGCAAGAGATTTTGATGCACTTATCTTAAATCTTAGAAGGCTTTTAGGTTTAACTATAGTGATGGTTTCACATGATTTACAGTCTATATATGATACACTAGATAGAGTTGCAATTATAGATGAAAAAAAGATAGTCTATGAGGGTGATTTGGCAAATATTAAAAATACAAAGAGTGAGTTTATACAAACATTTTTTAAAAATAGTGTAGTGAGTGAATGAGGATAAAAATTTATGAATAACAAAGTAAATTATACAATAGTTGGATTAGTAGTACTTTTAGGAATCGCAATGATGGTGGGTTTTGGGTACTGGTTACTTAAACCATCAGAAGATTTAAAAATAAAAAAATATTATATAAGATTTGATGAATCAGTTTTAGGATTAAATGTAGATGCAGCAGTAAAATACAGAGGTATAAATGTAGGAAAAGTAACTGCACTTAGGATAAGTCCAAAAAATAGTGAGCAAGTAGAAGTTTTAGTAAGTATTTTAAAAACTACTCCCATAAAAGAGAATACAGTTGCAAAATTAACTGCTCAAGGTATCACTGGACTTAGTTATATAAACCTCTCAATGGGCGATAATGATGCTCCACCATTAGAAGTTCAAGATGGAGAGAAATATCCAGTAATAAAAAGTATCCCATCCTTTTTTGAAAATATAGAGCAGTCTTTAGGAACTGTATCTACAAACTTATCAAAAACACTAGTAAGAACATCAGAACTTTTAGATGATGAAAATCAGAAAGAGGTAACTAAAGTTTTAAAAAAGACTGCCTCTTTTATGGATAAGATGGATAAATTACTAAATGATAAAACTATAAAACATCTACAATCATCTGCAAAAAACCTTGATAGTACTATGAAAAACATAGATAGTGTAACAGCTAAAATTGACAATATGCTACCAAAGATAGAACATTTTGTTGATCATAGTGTTTCATGGGAAGAAAAAACATCAGATGCTTTTGCTTCTATTACAAAAAGCTATCTTGGTATTAAAGCTTCAATGGATGAGTTTAGATCTGCCATAGCAAATGGAGATTTCAATATCAAAGAGATAACAAGAGATATAGTGCCAACTTTAAATAACACTTTAATAGAGATGCAAAGTCTTATGGTAAAGGTTGAAACTACACTAAATAAGCATGAACGAAGTCCTAGCGATATTTTATTTATGCAAGAAAAGATTAAAAAAGGTCCTGGAGAGATATGATGAAAAATATATTTATATCTATATGTGTATTGTTCTTGGTAATTGGTTGTTCAACAACAAAACCAACTATAGTAGAATATAAGTTATCTTTAGAAGATTTAAATCAAAAAACTGTTTCAAAAGGATGTAAAGATAAATCTTTAAAAGTTGCACAAGCATTTAGCTCAAACTCTTTGATGTCTTTAAATATGAATTATGTGATAGGAAAATCAAAAATCTATTCATACTCTCAAGCCCAATGGAATAATTCTCCAAATCAAGAAATATCCCAACAAATAGTAAAACTCTTAAGAGATTCTAAACTTTTTAAAACTACACAAAGTGCAAAATCAAGAACTAGTAGTGATTTTATTTTAGAAACTAGTATCGAAGATTTTATGCAGTATTATGATGAAAAGATTAAAACTTCTTATGTGAAAGTATCTATAAATATGTCACTTATAGATGTGAAAACAAATAAAGTTGTAGCAAGTAAAACTTTTTTTACTAAGTTAAATACTACATCACTAGATGCATATGGTGGAGTAGATGCTTTGCAAGTTGGATTAAGAAATATACTTAGTCAAAGTTTAGAGTTTTTTAATGAGGTTTGTAGATGATAAGTGAAGAAGAGTATAAAACAAGAAGAGCTATATTAGGAGATACTTTAGATAAAAATTCATTAGCAGTTCTTTTTAGTGCAAATCATAAAACTCGTTCAAATGACACATCTTATCCATATAGACAAGATAGTAATTTTTACTATCTTAGTGGATTTAAAGAAGATAACTCATGCCTACTTCTTATAAAAGATAAAAAAAACATAAGAACAGTTTTATTTGTTCAAAAAAAAGACAAAGAAAAAGAGTTATGGAATGGTAAAAGAGTTGGTGTTAAAAAAGCTAAAAAAAGATTTTTAGTAGATGCAGTGCATGAATACACAGAATTTGAAAATATATTTAAAAAAGAGATAACCACTGCATCTACTTTGTATTTTGATTTTAACCTTGATTACTCAAAAGTAAAAGTCCTAAAAAGGTATGCTAAAAATTTAAATACACATAAAAATCTCTCTATACCTATTCAAAAGATGAGGTTAATTAAATCAGATACAGAGATACTACTCATAAAAAAAGCGATAGAGATTACAAAAAAGGCACACCATACCTTAATGAAGTTAGATAAATTGAATAAAAATGAATTTGAACTTCAAGCTCAACTAGAGTATGACTTTAAAAGGAATGGTGCATATAGTGATGCTTATACTTCCATTGTAGCTTCAGGAAATAATGCAAATACTCTGCATTATATTAAAAATGATAAACCTTTAAAAAATGGTACGCTTATACTTATAGATGCTGGATGTGAATATGAGTATTATGCAAGTGATATAACAAGGACTATCCCTGTAAATGGAACTTTCACAAAAGCACAAAAAGAGCTTTATAATTTGGTGTTAAATACTCAAGCAGAAGTTATCAAGATGATAAAACCAAATATAAAAAGAAGTCAGTTACAAAAAAAAGCAATAAAATGTTTAACAGAAGGTATGGTTAATCTTGGTATCTTAAAAGGTGATGTTAAAAAACTTATAAAAAAACAAAAATATAAAAAATACTATCCTCATGGTATAGGACATTGGATGGGGTTAGATGTACATGATGAATGCCCATATATAGATGAAAAAGGAAAAGAGATAAAACTTATGAAGGGGATGGTTTTAACTATAGAACCAGCGATATATATAGATAAAAATGATAAACAAGTACCTAAAAAATATCGTGGAATTGGTATAAGGATAGAAGATGATATCTTAGTTTCTTTAGATGGATATGAAAACTTGTCAAAATCCATCCTTAAGTATTAAATTACTTCGATTGTTACTTCTGCTACTTCTATAATATCGCCAGAGACTATCTTGGCTCTTTTTCTTAACTCTACTTGAGAGTTTCTTGTTACATGACCATCTGCAATTACCATCTTTGCATGTGCTCCACTATCTACTAAGTCTAATACTTTTAAAAGTTTAAATAACTCTATGTAGTCACCATTTAGTTCAAACTTCACTTTAAGCCTCTTGATCTATGATAGAATACCCTAAGTCATACATAGCTTTATCTACCATCTCTACAGCTGCCTGCATTGTCTTTTGGCTTATTTCTGGAAGTTCTCCACCCCACATAGCCTCAGCTTCTTGAAAACCTTGTAGCATACCTTCTCTACCTGCACGCATTAGTTTTTCATCTCCATTTGAAGTATTGATAACAAAGTTTGCAATTCTTTCAGATGTTTGTTTAATCCCAAAGATACCATCTTCACTGATAAGCTCGGCTGCTTCATCTTGTGAAAGCTCTGCTATTGGTTTCCCTGTATATCCAATATCACTTAAGAAGTTTTTAAAATCTTGATAATTTGTTTGAAATTTATCATCTTTATTTAAAATAGAAACTTGAGAAGTTGCAGAGTTTATCATCATCTCATTTGCTCTTTTTGAGATCTGCTCTCTTATCTCACTTGCTTCTTTTTGAGATATTTTTTGTGTAAAGTCCGTTTTTATAGGAGATTGACTCTCTTTAGTTGTGATATTTGGTATATTTGATGCTATTTTCATGTTCTATCCTTATAGTATATATGTTAACAATATATATCGACAAATTTAAAATAAAGTAAAATCTTTATATTTATTCGTTAATTTAAAAAAATTAAGATATAATACTCTCGATGAAAAGATGAGGCTCGAGTTCATCTTTAGTGTGTGATATTATGACTTGTTCAATCGTGACCCTAAAGACTCTCCAATTTTTGACTCCACTTCTTAATTTTTTAAGAGTGAATTTTATATAAGGCTTAATAATGGCAGAATTATTAGACGGATCAGTAAAATGGTTCAACGAAGAAAAAGGTTATGGATTTATCCAACAAGATAATGGTGGAAAAGATGTATTCGTACATTTCCGTCAAGTTAATCACACTGGTGGTGGTCGTGTTTCTCTAGCAGAAGGACAAAAAGTTACATTTGAAGTAGGCGAAGGTCAAAAAGGACCACAAGCTGAAAACGTAACTCCACTGTAGTAACCTTTTCTTTTACAGGCTTTTTGCCTGTAAAACTTTTAAACACTCCCTAGCTATTTCAAGTTCTTCATCTGTTTTTATAACTAATATTTTTGACTTTTCTAAAAGATTATCTTTTGTAATACTATCTCGTATGTAAGAAGAATTTTCACCTATGCCACCACTAAAAACCACTGCATCTACTCTACCTATAAGAGCCATATAAGACCCAACATATTTTCTAGCTCTTCTTATCATCATAGCCAATGCTAGTTTTGATTCTTTAGAATTTGAATTTTGTATTTTTCTTATGTCATTATCGTTGCATATACCGATAAGTCCAGATTGTTTGTTTAAAACATCATCAACTTCATCAACACTTAAATTTAATTCTCTTTGCATATATAAGACTATAGCAGGGTCTATATCTCCACATCTAGTTCCCATTATTAAACCCTCTAAAGGTGTAAAACCCATGGAAGTATCTATACTCTTGCCATTTTTGATGGCACAAATACTAGCTCCATTTCCTAAATGTAGAGTAATAATATTCATTTCATCTATATTCTTATTTAAAATTTTTGCACACTCTTTTAAAAGATATCCGTGAGAAGTCCCATGAAAACCATATCTTCTTATCTTATGTTTTTCATACATCTTATAAGGGATAGCATATAAGTAAGCTTCCATTGGCATAGTTGTATGAAAAGCTGTGTCAAAAACTGCTACTTGTATGGCAGTTGGTGCTTTTTTTATAGATACTTTTATCCCTTCTACATTTGCAGGATTATGTAGTGGAGCTAAAGAGCTTAGAGAGTTTATTTTTTGTAAAACCACTGCATCTAAAATAGTTGGTGAGTTAAATTCTTCTCCACCATGTACAACTCTATGTCCTATCACATCAATATGGCTAAAATCTATATCTATACTCTCTATAGCTTCATGGTGATTTTTGATTTTTGAGTCTTTTGCACCTATATTTTGTACTAAAAGCTCATATAAAACTTTTTCCTCTTGCATATCAAAAAGTTTAAATTTTAAAGATGAACTACCTGTATTTATAACTGCTATTTTCATCACTAATCCTCTGCTTGTATAGCAGTAATGGCAACAGTATTAACTATATCTGCTATTAAACATCCACGACTTAAATCGTTTATGGGTTTGTTTAAACCTTGGAGTATTGGACCTATAGCTATAGCACCACTTGAGCGTTGAACTGCTTTGTATGTGTTATTTCCTGTGTTTAAATCTGGAAATATTAAAACATTTGCTTCACCAGCTATTTTAGAGTTTGGTAATTTTTTAAGTGCTACGCTTTTGTTAACTGCTGCGTCATATTGGATTGGGCCATCTATAAGAAGTTTAGGATTTTGTTTTTTTACGATTTGTGTTGCTTTTTTTACTTTATCTACATCCTCTCCACTACCACTATCTCCAGTTGAGTAAGAAAGCATTGCTACTTTTGGCTCTATGGAAAAAGCTTTGGCAGTTTTAGCACATGATATCGCTATTTGAGCTAGATCCTCTGCATTTGGATCTTTATTTATAGCACAATCCCCATATATAAGTACCTCACTCTCTAAACACATAAAAAATAAGCTAGAAACTATGGATGTGTCTGGTTTTGTTTTGATGATTTGTAGTGCTGGTCTTATGGTTTCTCCAGTTGAACTAATAGCCCCACTAACCATACCATCTGCATAGCCTAAGTGTACCATCATGGTCGCAAAATAGTTAGCATGACTCATGGCATCTTTTGCCCCTTCTAGTGTTAGGCTTTTATGTTTACGCATCTCATAAAAAGTTTTACTAAATTCATCTATAAGATTAGAAGTATTATGGTTTATGATTTGAACTTTACTTAAATCAAGCCCAAATCTTAGAGAGTTTTGTATAACATCTTCTCTGTCTCCTAAGAGTATGATATCTGCAACTTCTCTACGCATTATGATTTCTGCTGCTCTTAAAATCCTCTCATCACTACTCTCTGGAAGCACTATCCTTTTCTTTCTTTTTCTAGCTATCTCAAAAATCTGATACTCAAACATCATAGGTGTCATTACATTTTTAACCTCTGTTTGTATCTTACTTTCTATCGCTTCTATATCTACACTAGAATTAAAAAGACCTAGAGCTAAAGCTATCTTTCTATGACTATCTACACTTACCCTTGCATGGGCTTTTGAGAGCTTTTTGGCTGTCGTATATGTATCAT
>JAADDU010000145.1 GCA_013153755.1 Campylobacterota bacterium
TTGGAAGAAGTAGAGATATCTTTCTTATCTCTTTTGAAAATCCCATATCTAGCATTCTATCGGCTTCATCTACAACAAACATAGAGATACTTGATACTTTTAAGCCATTTTCTATGTGTTCCATAAATCTACCCGGTGTAGCAATAACTATATCAACCCCTTTTTTTAAGATGCGTTGTTGAGATTCTATATCTTTACCACCAACAAGGATAGCACTATCTACATTCATATATTTTGCATAGTTTTGTATATCTTCATATATTTGTATAGATAGCTCCCGAGTAGGGGAGAGTATAACTACTGAGATATTTCTAGTTTCATCTGCAGTAATATTTCTTAGTTTTTGAAGTATAGGTAGAGCAAATGCTGCAGTCTTACCAGTTCCTGTTTGAGCAGTTGCAAATATATCACTTTTAGCTAAGATAAGAGGTATAGCTCTTTTTTGTATGGTAGTTGGATGTTTATAATCCAACTCACCTATAGATTTTAAAAGTGGTTTTATTATTCCTAGTTTTTCAAATGACATAATTACTCTTTAAGTTTTAGATAGCGAAGTTTAGCATAAAAATTAGTTTATACCTTTTACAAACTTAGCTATTCTAGCGATACCTTCACGGATAGTATCTATATCTGTTGCAAAACTCATTCTAAAATACCCTTCACTCCCAAAAGCAACACCTGGAACAACAGCAACAAGTTCCTTTTCAAGCAAATCTGCTGCAAAAGTTAGAGAATCGTTTGTAACCTCTTTTATGTTTACAAACAGATAAAATGCACCATCAGGTTTTACAACACTAAGTCCATCTATCTCGTTCATAAGTCTTAAAGCCTCATCACGACGCTCTATGAAAGCTTCTCTCATCATAGCTATATCTGCATCTGCACTTCCATCAAGTCCAGCAATAGCTGCTTTTTGAGTTATAGTATTGATGTTTGATGTACTTTGAGATTGTAGTTTTTTAGTTGCTTTTACAAGCTCTGTATCAGCTGCTGCCATATATCCAAATCTCCAGCCTGTCATAGCTACAGATTTACTAAGACCATTTATAGTTACTGTTCTTTCATACATATCTTGGCTAACTGATGCAACAGATGTAAATTCACCTTCATAAGTTAGTTTTTCATACATCTCATCACTAGCTACTATGATATCTGTACCTTTTAGAACTTCACCAAGAGCTAAAAGTTCCTCTTTTGTGTAGATAGAACCCGTTGGATTTGATGGTGTTGTTAAGATAAGCATCTTAGTTTTTGGTGTTATAGCATCTTTAAGTTGTGTTGGTGTGATTTTAAATGATGTTGCATCTGAAGTTTGTATCTCTACAACTTTACCACCACAATACTTAACTAATTCAGGGTAAGTTACCCAGTACGGAGCAGGGATGATAACTTCAGCACCATTTTCTATAGTAGTTGAAAAAAGGTTAAAAAGTGTATGTTTTGCACCATTGTTCGCTATGATTTGGTTTGGAGCATAAGTTAGGTTGTTATCTCTTTTTAGCTTCGTTGCTATAGCTTCTCTAAGTTCGATTATACCATCAACAGCAGTATATTTTGTAAAGCCCTCATCTATAGCTTTTATAGCAGCATCTTTTATAACCTGAGGTGTATTAAAGTCAGGTTCACCAGCAGAAAAGCTTAGTATATCTTTACCTTGTGCTTTAAGCTCTTGTGCTTTTGTTGTAATGGCTATAGTGATAGATTCAGATAGTGTATTAACGCGATTTGTTAGCATAAAAATCTCCAATAAAATATTGATGATATTATACTAAAATATATTTAAGTAAAACTATAATTTAGTTTTTCATTGCTCTTATAAATGACTCATATATGTTTTCTAGTTGTAAATCTTGTTCTAAAAGTTCTTTGTTGTCTTCAACCAAGATATGCTCTAAAACAGCAACCCTTTTTAGTAAGTATTCAAACATCTCTTTATTTATATCTGGAAGCATGTTGTGCATTAGTGGGTCTTTACATCTTCCTTTTTCTATAACATGAGCTGGAATACCGATAGCAGTTGCGTTGTTGGGTACTTCTTTTACTACAACAGAGTTTGCACCTATTTTTGCATACTCACCTATGATTATATTTCCAAGAACTTTAGCACCAGCACCTATAACAGCACCTTTACGAATAGTAGGGTGTCTTTTTCCATGTATAAGAGATACTCCACCAAGAGTTACACCCTGATATATAAGTACATCATCTTCTATGATAGTAGTTTGACCTATAACTACACCTGTCCCATGGTCTATGAAAACTCTTTTACCGATTTTAGCTGCTGGATGTATATCTATATGTGTAAAAATATGAGTTAAACCCATGATAATTCTAGCTAATCGTTTAAAGTTAGCACAGTAAAGTCTATGTGCAATTCTATACCATGCTATAGCCCAAACACCAGAGTAATTAAATAAAAATTCTAGTTTTGAACTTAAGGCAGGGTCATTTTTGTAAGCATTTGAAAAGTCTTCTTTTATTTCAGAAAAAAGTCCCATTTTTACCTCTAGTTTGTTGTTCTTAGATAACCATTTTGCTCTACAAAGGTTTCAAGTTTTGCAAGTGTATCATTTTTTTCTTTTGCTGTTATAAAATTACTACTAATCAAATCTGATTTAAGTTTATTTAATATTCGATTTTTATCATAACCTATTGCATCTAGTATATCTAAGATATTTTTTGATTCTACTTCGTTGATAATTTTATAAAAATCATCATCTATCTCTATGGTGTACTCATTTGGATGAGTAAAAAGATTATGGTTCATTCCTAAAGTCTCTTGATATGCACCAACATTAAAAAAGCCTAAAAAATAATCTTCTTCATTTAAATTTATATCATGTAAATATAATGGCTTTTCAGGATTAAATCCTATCTCTCCATCACTATCACAAGTTATATCCCATAGTGATGCAGAACGCAGTGGGATTGAGTTTAAATGATGTATAGGCATAACAGGAAAATGTTGCCCAAGCCCCCAGTAGTCTGGTAAAGATTGAAATATAGATGCATTTATAAGGTATCTCTCTTGAAGTCTAACTTGAAGTTGCTCTAACTCGTTTGTTTTATAATCTCTTGTTAGATATAGAGCTTTTTTTATGATGTTATGTACAAGTATTTCAGCATTTGAACGGTCTTGAAGGTCTATATATCCTAAATCAAAAAGTGTAAATAAAGATTCTATATGATCCAGTGCATCATGTAAATATTCTATAGCATTTTTGTTATTTAAAAGTTTATTTAATTCCCTTAACTCATCTATAAGTGGTGGATTATCTTTTTTAAAACTTAGGAGTTTTTCTTGATAATCTTGTGTAAAAAGCTCTAAAACAGGTGTGATTAATATAGCATGAGATGCAGCTATAAATCTTCCAGATTCTGTAAATATATCAGGATGTTGTACCCCTTTTGCATTCATAATCTCACCGAGTAAAAACACGACACTACTAGAAAATTCTTCTATAGAGTAGTTGTGTGATAGTGCATGATTATGCTGATCGTATTCAACTGCTAAACCCCCACCAATATTTATGCTACTAAGTGATGAAGCCCCCATTTTTTTAAGTTCAGCATAGATGTTTCCAGCTTCTCTAAGAGCTTTCTTTAGAGGTGCAATGTCTTGCATCTGTGAGCCAATATGAAAATGTATCATTGTTAGTTGATTTAAGAGTTCTGATTCTTTTAGTATTGATATAGCTTCTATGATTTCAGTAGATGTTAGTCCAAATTTAGCATCCATACCACCACTCTTCGCCCAGATTCCACTACCTCCTGAATGCAATCTAACTCTTATCCCAATCTTTGGAAGTTTTAGTTTTGATTCTAAGGCTATCTCTATGATATTTTTTAATTCTCCCAACCCTTCTATAGTTAAAGTTATGTTGTGATTGCTTTGAGATGCAATAAAACCTAAAGTAATCATCTCTTTATCTTTAAAGCCATTTACAGTTATATGTGCATTTTTTGGAGTCATACTCATAGCTAAGATAAGTTCAGCTTTACTACCAGCTTCAAGTCCGTAGTTAAACTCTTTACCTTGTGAAGTTATTGCATCTACTGCAAATGGAAACTGATTTACTTTAAGTGGAAAAACTGCATTGAAACTTCCATTATAGTTATTCTCTTTTATAGATTTATCAAAGTACAAATAAAGACTTTTTATCTGTTTTTTAATGAGATGTGGAAACCTAAGTAAGATAGGACCTTTAACACCTTTAGTACGAATCTGATTTACTATTTCTATGATGGATGGCATACTTTTATAGTTTAGTTTAACCTCTCCATTTTCAATGATAAAATTTTTGTTAGACCATATATCAAGACCAAAGTTTTTCATCTTATGTTGAGCCTTTTTTTCTAAGATAGTATTATTTTTTTGTGATAAAGTCAAATAAAATTAATTTTGTGGTATCATAAATCAATATTTTGTTTTTAAGGTATTTTAATGGATTTAGGTACGGTTATTGGTATAGTCCTTATTATGGCTCTTTTACTAGGTGCTATGGCAATGGGTGTTGGTGTTGGTGCATATATAGATATCCCATCTGTTCTTATTGTTGTTGGTGGTAGTATAGGTGCATTGATGGTTTCATTTAAACCTGCGCAGATGAAAGCATTTACAAAAGTTTTTATGATAGCCATAAAACCACCTGTTGAAGATGAAGTTGAACTTATTAAAAAGCTTGTTGATTTTGCAACAAAAGCTAGAAAAGATGGTATCTTAGCCTTAGAGTCAGAGGTAAATGATGAACCAAATCAATTTTTAAAAAAAGGTCTTTCTATGGCGATAGATGGTAGTGAGCCTGATACTATCCGTGAGCTTTTAGAGATAGATATGGAACAAACTAGTTCTCGTCATAAAATACATGGTGAGATTTTTAACCAATGGGCAGGACTTGCAGGGGCTATGGGTATGGTTGGTACACTTATAGGACTTGTTGCGATGCTTTTAAATATGGCAGACCCTTCGGCTATTGGTCCATCTATGGCAGTTGCACTACTTACAACTATGTATGGTGCTATTATCGGTAATGTTTTTGGTACTCCTATTTATAATATTTTGGGAATTAGAAATGATGAAGAAACCATCATAAAAGAGATGATACTCTCAGGTATCATGTCTATCCAGTCAGGAGATGCTCCAAGAGTTTTAGAAGCTAAACTTTTAGCATATCTAGCTCCTAAAGACCGTGTAAGTCAATTTGATTAAAAGTAGAAAAGATGGCTAAGAAAAAATGTCCAGAATGTGAACAGTGTCTCCCCGCTTGGTTAGCAGCATTTGGGGATTTGATGTCCCTTCTTTTATGTTTTTTCGTTCTTTTATTATCTATGTCAAGTATGGACGCTAAAAAGATTTCAGAAGCTATAGGTTCACTCTCTGGTGCCATGAGTGTTTTAGAAGGTGGTACAAAAACTGAAATCTCTAAGATGCGTATGCAACAATCAACCCCTATAGACTCAAATGATGAAAGTGCAGAAGCAGTAAATAAAGTAGCTCAAGCCGTTATAGATGCAAATGAGATGATGGAAAAAGGTCATGGTCCAGCTATCTCTGTAGAAGAAGCAGAAGAGGGGTTTGTTATAAAACTTCCAGCTTCTTTACTTTTTAAGTCAGGAAGTGCAACTATTAACAATGATGATGCACTTTTATTTTTAAAAAGAGTTGCTTTAATCATAGAAGAGTTACCTAAAAATCTTCAAATAAGTGTCCAAGGTCATACCGATAATCAAGGACCAGGTAAAAATAGTATATTTAAAGATAATTGGGAGCTCTCTAGTGCTAGAGCTATCTCTGTTCTACAAGAGCTCATTCTAGATGGTGTTGATCCTAAACGTATCAGTGCTGCTGGTTTTGCAGAGTATAAACCTTTAGCTACAAATGCAACAAAAACAGGTCGTGAAAAAAACCGTAGAGTTGAAATTCACTTCTTTGGTGGTAAATCAGATGATGCAGCAAAAGTAAAAAGTAATATTTTAGATAAGGCAACTAAAAAATAATGTTAAGATTATTTGTCTTGTTTTTAGCATTTTTTTCCATTTTAGATGCAGAGACTATAACTATACCAACTATGAATTTTGAGCTTTCAGCTCCAGATACTCCAGAGCAACTTGTAAGTTCATTAAATGTTTTAGTTGGTTTAACACTTCTTTTCTTAGCTCCAAGCATGGTGCTTGTTATGACAACTTTTACTCGCTTTGTCATAGTATTTGGTTTTTTGCGTCAAGCCATGGGAACACAACAAGTTCCACCAACACAACTTTTAGTAATGTTAGCGATGATACTTACTTTTTTTGTGATGGAACCAGTTGGGCAAAAAGCTTATGATAATGGTATAAAGCCTTATGTAGAAAAAAAAATAGGCTACGAAGAAGCATTTGATAAAACAGCATTACCATTTAAAAATTTTATGATTAGAAATACAAGAGAAAAAGACTTAGCATTGTTCTTTAGGATAAGAAAGATGCAAAACCCACAAAGTGTGGCAGATGTTCCTTTGTCTGTTATCATCCCATCATTTGTTATAAGTGAATTGAAAACTGCTTTTGAGATAGGTTTTTTACTATTTTTACCGTTTTTAGTTATAGATATGGTTGTAGCATCTATCTTGATGTCTATGGGTATGATGATGTTACCACCTGTTATGATTTCATTACCATTTAAGATACTTGTTTTTATTCTTATAGATGGTTGGAATTTGCTTATAGGTAACCTTATAGCAACTATAAAATAATTAAGAGAGTAGGGTATAAATTTGAATTGTAAATATTTTGGAGAATGTGGTGCTTGTAGAGTTTATGCAAATGGTTATGAATCTCAGCTAAATGAAAAAGTAAAACTAAATACTAAAAGATTTTTAGAGTTTTATAACAAAGAAATAACTGTTTTTAAATCCCCAGATTCTCATTACCGTTTTAGAAGTGAATTTAAGATTTGGCATGTAGAAGATGAGATATATTATGCCATGAATCATATAGAGCATAAGGGGGTAGTTCTCATAGATGAGTGTCCTCAGGTATGTGAGTATATCTTTGCACTTATGCCAAAGCTTTTAGATGCAATACAATCTAAAAAGATAGGCTTTAAATTATTTGGTGCAGATTTTTTAAGTTCAAGCAGTGGAGAGATAGTAGTATCTTTGATATATCATAAAAGACTTGATGAAGAGTGGCAAGAAAAAGCTAAAGAGATAGCTAGTGAGTTAGGTATATACATCATAGGAAGAAGTCGTAAACAAAAAGTTATCATAGGACAAGATTATATAACTGAGAATTTAAATGTTGATGGGGAAAACTTTAGATTTAATTACATAGAAAATAGCTTTACACAGCCAAATAGTAGAGTAAATGAGGGGATGATAAGTTGGGCTTTGAGTAGTGCATCTAATTGTAGTGGAGACTTACTAGAGCTTTATTGTGGTGCTGGTAATTTTACCATACCATTTGCAAAATATTTTAACAAAGTTTTAGCTACAGAGATTTCAAAATCATCCATAAACGCAGCCAAATCAAACATGATTTTAAATGGTGTTACAAATATAGAATTTGTTCGTATGAGTGTAGAGGAGTTTGTTGAAGCTCTTGATGGTGTTAGAGAGTTTCGCAGGATGAAAGATATAGATATAGCTTCATACAATATATCAACCATCTTTGTAGATCCTCCAAGAAGTGGAATGGATGAAGACTCATGTAAGTTTGCATCAAGATATGATAATATCATCTATATCTCATGTAATCCTGAAACTCTTTTAAGAGATATGCATCTACTTTGTAAAACCCATGATGTTGTGGATATGGCTTTGTTTGATCAGTTTGCATATACACATCATGTAGAGATGGGTGTAAAGTTTATAAAAAAGGTGTTGT
>JAADDU010000092.1 GCA_013153755.1 Campylobacterota bacterium
TAAAAACTGACTTTGGTGGTTTAGATTTAGCCCCTATGATTATAATTATAGGACTACAGGTTGTCATAGTTATCCTTAGTGCCGTGTTGCGTTCGTTATATTAAAGATGAAGAATTTATTCCTCATCTTTATAGTAAATTATTTCATCTGATTTTATATCTTTATCTTTAAGCATAAACACGATTTGACTTCTTTTTTCTTCTTTAAACTTAACTAAATAGTAACTATTCCATTGATTATATGTAGATGTTAATCCTGAAAATTCATTAACATTAGATAGTTTTTTTACAC
Organism: Campylobacterota bacterium; assembly: GCA_013153755.1. The sequence continues at coordinate 292 of JAADDU010000092.1, forward strand.
TCAAAGGTGTTTTGTTATTTAGTTTTATCATAAAATTCACATCATGTATTTTATCTTTATCATTTATATAAAAATAAATATAAAAATACTCATAATCCTTATACTTTTTTGGATATACATCATTTAGATAGACAACAGATATAATTCCTTTTGTTTTATCATCTAGAGTTTTTATTTTAGAATTTTGTAAACTCACCATACCTAGTTCTTGCTCTTTTTTTATATCAAACCTAGTAAAAGCATTTTTATCAGCACAACCAAGTAAGAGTAGTATTAAAGCTATATTTGTAATAATATATTTCATTGTCATTCCTCTAAATTATTACGAAATTATATCTTATTAAACAAGCTTTTAACGAGTATTTTGTATAATAAGTAAAATTTTAGATTAAAGAAATATAGTGAAAAAAAGATTAGCAGTAGCATTTACAGGACCATCTAACAGTGGTAAAACAACTCTTATACTAAAAGTTGCTAGAAAACTTATCCATGAACATGGCAAGGAAGTTGCTATCATTAAACACGATCCTAGTGATAAAGCTCGTTTTGATGTAGAGGGCAAAGATAGTTACAAGTTTAGTGATACAGGTGCAGAGGTTATAGTAACCTCCCCTACCCGTACAACATACTTTTCTAAAAGACACAAAGAGTTAGATGAGATGATAAGACTTTTTGATAAGTTTGATATCTTACTTGTTGAGGGTTTAAAAAACTTACCATTACCCCGTATAAGTATCTTTAGAGATAGGCTTGATGAAGATTATTTTCCTTATATGGATGCTTTGGCTATAGACGATACGATAGACTTAAATAAGTATGAGTTACCACAAAATGTTGATATACTAGACTTAAACAATGCACAAGATGTTATATCTTGGATATTAAAAAACGCAAAGGAAGTGTAAAATGAAAGAGATATTTGAAGCGATACAAGAGAGTGCAAAAAAGATAAAAGTAGCTATAGATATAAAAGATATAGGTTACTCAGACAACCAAAACAGCTCAGGGGAAGATCAACTTCAACTAGATATAAAGTGTGACATCATTATAGAGGAGCTTTTTGCAAAAGTATCTTCTATAAACACTATAGCGAGTGAGGAAAAAGATGAAGCAAAAGTATTGCATCCAGATGCAGATTATTTTATAGCTTATGACCCACTTGATGGTTCATCTTTGGTTGATGTAGATTTAAGTGTTGGTTCTATCTTTGGTATCTATAAAGGTGGTTTTGGTACAGACAAAATGGTAGCTGCTTGTTATGTTGTATTTGGTCCTAGAGTTGAGATGGTTTTTGCACAAGATGATGTTAAAAAATACCTCTTACAAGGGGATGAGTTTGTATTTGTACAAGATATAGTACTAAATGAAAAAGGTAAACTTATGGCACCAGGTGGAACTCAACAAAACTGGCAACCTTACCATAAAGATATGATAGATGGTTTTTTCAAAGAGGGTTACAGACTAAGATACTCTGGTGGTATGGTACCTGATTTACATCAGATTTTACTAAAAGGTGGTGGACTTTTTAGTTACCCTGCTACGAGTGACAAACCAGATGGTAAACTTCGCAAACTTTTTGAGGTATTTCCATTTGCATTTATCTATGAGAGAGCTGGTGGTGAGGCAATAGATGGTAAAAATGCACTTATGGGACTACCACACTCACATATACACGATACTTCACCATGTTTTTTTGGTTCAAAATATGAAATATCAAGAGTAAAAGAGGTTTATGCACTAAATGTCTAACAAAGAGCTAGATAAATTTGAGATACACTTAGATGCAATGGTACAAAAACTTCAAGAGTGTCAAAAAAACAAAAAATTACAAAGTTGTAGTCTTTGTAATGATTTTTTAACTTGTGAACTTAGAGATAACTATATAAAAGCAGTTTATAATAGTATGTCTAAAGGTGAAACCGGTGGATTTGAATTTTAAATGAGGGAGATAATTAAATAGATGAATAAATATATAACAACACCTATATACTATGTAAACGGGGAAGCACATATAGGTCATGCCTATACAACTTTCATAGCAGATACAATGGCTAGATATGAAAAATTAAAAGGTAATAAGACTTACTTTTTAACTGGTACAGATGAGCATGGTCAAAAGATAGAAGAATCAGCACAAAAAAACAACAAACCAACACAAGAGTTTGCAGATGAGATAAGTGCTACTTTTAAAAACCTATGGGATGAGTTTGAAATAGATTATGACAAGTTTATAAGAACTACAGATGCAGACCATAAGATTGGTGTTCAAAAAGCATTTGAGACTATGTATAACAAGGGCGATATATATAAAGACTTTTATGAGGGACATTATTGTGTAAGTTGTGAGACATTTTTCCCTCAAACTCAACTTTTAGATGGTGAGTTTTGTCCAGATTGTGGAAGAAGTACAAGTGTTGTAAAAGAGGAGAGCTACTTTTTCAAACTCTCAAAATATGAAGATGCACTACTTAAACATTATGAGGACAACCCAGACTTCATACTCCCCCGCTCCCGTGCAAATGAGGTTATAAACTTCGTAAAAGGTGGGCTTCGTGACTTATCTGTGACTAGAACATCATTTTCTTGGGGTGTAAAACTACCAGATTCTATGAAAGAGGACAAACATGTTATGTATGTTTGGTTAGATGCACTAATGAACTATATAACAGCTTTAGGATATGGTAAAGATGAAGAAAACATGGAGTTTTGGCCAGCAACTGCTCACATAGTTGGTAAAGATATACTCCGTTTTCATGCTATATACTGGCCTGCATTTTTGATGAGTCTTGATATACCACTTCCAAAACACATAGCTGCTCATGGCTGGTGGACTCGTGATGGGGAGAAGATGAGTAAATCTAAAGGTAATGTTGTATCTCCTAAAGAGGTTGCAGATGCTTATGGTGTTGAAAATTTAAGATACTTTATGCTCCGTGAAGTTCCTTTTGGTCAAGATGGAGATTTTTCACAACGAGCTTTTATAGATAGAATCAACTCAGAACTTAGTAACGATTTGGGTAACCTTTTAAACCGTATTATAGGTATGAGTGGAAAATACAGTGACTTTGAGATAGATAGTAAAGATGTTGCAAAATACCATCAAAAAGAGTTAGATGCAATGAATGATGCACTAAATAATCTTGATGATTTTATGCAAAATGTACAAACACATAGATACTTAGAAGAACTTTGGAAACTCTTTAGCATAGGAAATACTGCAATAACAAGTTATGAGCCTTGGGTTAAGATAAAAGAGGGTAAAAAAGATGAAGCATTAGCAACAGTTGCACTTGTTGCAAACATCTTGGCAAAAGCTTCTGTTATGCTATCTCCTGTTATGCCAAAAACAACAAATACTATAGCAGATGCACTAAACTTTGAGATAAATAACCAAAGCTATAATGAACTAATAGTAGACGAAAAACTTTTAAAACTATTTAATATCAAAAAAGTTCCACCACTTTTTCCTCGTGTTGAAGAGCCTTTGATGGCAGAAGCTCCAAAAGCTGAACCAAACCCACCAAAAGAGCAAAAGAGTGAGAAAAAAGAACCTAAAGATGAAGATAATCTCATAGAGATAGGACAGTTTTTTGAAACATCACTTAAAGTTGGTATAGTCGTAGAAGCAGAGGAAGTTAAAAAGAGTAAAAAACTTCTAAAACTTCAAGTTGATTTGGGCGAAGAGAGTCCTCGTCAAGTTGTAGCTGGAATTAAAGAGTTTTACTCTACCGATGATTTGATTGGTACTCAGGTTTGTGTTGTTGCAAACCTAAAACCTGCAAAACTTATGGGTATGATAAGTGAAGGAATGCTTCTTGCTGCTAAAGATGAAGATGGTTTATGTTTAGTTAGACCAGAGAAACCTAAAAAGGCAGGTACACCTATTGGATGAGACTAGAAAACTTCCTCGCACTTACACATGGTAAGCTTTTAAACGAGCCATGTGTAAATAGTTTTGAAAATATTGTTTTTGAAGCCCACAGAGTAAAAAGGGGTGATATATATTTTGCTTTTGATGAGCAAGATATAGAACTTGCCGTACAAAATGGTGCTTATGCAATAATTTTTGAAGATGAAGTTTTTGTAAGTGATGAAGAGATAGCGTGGATAAAAGTAGTATCTTTAGATGATGCTATAAAAAGATTAGTTCGTTTTAGGATGATTGAGCAAGATATTGTTGCTTATGAGTGTAATGAAATCATCCTAAAACTCTCACTTCAAACCATAACACAAAACAACTTTTTTGTTTTACATGGCGATATAAAATCTAACTTTAAACCTCTTTGGCAGTTGGAGCAAAAAACAACTGTACTCTTCTGCCCTACTCTAAATTCAAAAGATATATTTGCAAATATAAACGAGCTTTCACATGTTGAGATGCAAGAGATAGATATAGTGGAACAAACACTTTTTGAAACCTCTTTTATATATGATGATATATTTTATGAAAGACAACTTATATCTCCATTTTTCATGCCATATCTCGAAGAGTTACTGCATCTATATAAGAGTTTAAAGATTAATTTTAAACTAAAAAAGTTTACACCTATAGAGCATTTTGAAGCAGTTTTTACTAACAAAAATTTTGAGATAAAAAACTTTGGGACAAGTGATAAAGTACTTATCTTTGAGCCTAACAGTTCACTTATAGAGAGTGAGATAAGATTTTTACAAAACAATGCATCTTGGGCAAAACTTATCATTCTTCTACCAGCCACACTTAACAAAGATGAAGATAAAAACATCATCACATACAAACATGAAAAAGATATACTTAATATCTTAAAAAATAATAGTTTTCACTTTGCTCTTGTTGTTGGAGTTAGTAAAATAATCTTAAACAAACCTTTAACAAACCAAAAACAACTAACCATTGAATTTTAAATAAAAGGATAAAACAGATGCAAGACAATAACTCAAACACTGGATATATTAAAACGAATATTGGACTAAGTGTCATCTCTTTGGGTGTTATAGCAACATTTTTTACCTACACAGTATGGTTTAACAATGATTCTAAAACTATTTTAAAAACAAATCAAAGTATAAAATCATCCATAATAAAGACCAACCAAAAGCTTGAGCATTTATCAAATCTTCTTATAGAGCAAAATACACTTCAAAGTAAAAAAATAAAATTATTACAAGATGAAATTGAAGCTTTAAAAAAACAACAAGACACTAAAAATAAAGTTAAAAATGCTACTTTAAACCTTTTAAATATGATTGGTTTAAAACCAAATAATTAATTTAAAACTTTTTAGATATAATTGCGTATTATTTAAAAAAGGTAAGATTTATGGATATAGTAACGGGTTCTTCAACGGCATTGATAACTCCATTTAAAAATGGAAAATTAGATGAGCAAAGTTATGCTGCACTTATCAAAAGACAGATTAACAACGGTATGGATGCAGTATGTCCAGTTGGTACAACTGGAGAGAGTGCAACTCTAACGCATGATGAACATAAAAGATGTATAGAGATAGCAGTAGATGTTTGTAAAAATACTTCTACTAAAGTTTTAGCAGGTGCAGGAAGCAATGCAACACATGAAGCTGTAGAGATAGCAAAACATGCTCAAAAAGCTGGTGTAGATGCAGTATTTTCTGTATCTCCATACTATAACAAGCCATCTCAAGAAGGACTTTACCAGCACTATAAAGCTATAGCTCAAGCTGTTAGTGAACTACCATTTATGCTTTATAATGTACCTGGAAGAACGGGTGTAGATATATCAGCAGATACAACTATCAGACTTTTTGATGATGTTAAAAATATCTATGGTGTTAAAGAAGCAACAGGAAGCTTGGAGCGTACAGTTGAGTTATTATCAAGAAGACCAGAACTTAAAGTTTTTAGTGGTGATGATGCTATCGACTACCCTATCTTAGCAAATGGTGGAGCTGGGATTACAAGTGTGACATCAAATCTTATGCCAGATATGAAAAGTGAACTTGTAAGACTTGCACTTAGTGGAGATTTTAAAGGTGCTAAAGCTATCAACGATAAATTATACCCACTAAACTCTGTAATGTTTTGTGAAGCGAACCCTATGCCCGTAAAAGCTGCTATGTATATCGCTGGACTTATCGATACTCTTGAATATAGACTTCCTTTGGTTGCACCTAGCCTTGCAAATATGAAAAAAATAGAAGAAGTTATGAAAAATTATGAAATCAAAGGATTATAATATGCAAGGAAAAGTACTATTTGTTAGTGGTGGAACTCGTGGAATTGGAAAAGCAATGGTTTATGCTTTTGCTCAAAAAGGTTGTGATGTAGCATTTACTTATGCATCTAGTGCAGATACTGCAAACGAAATCATAGTAGATGTTGAGAAAAACTATGGTGTAAAGTGTAGAGCATACAAACTAAATATCTTAGAGCCACTAACTTATAAAGATGTATATAAAGAGTTTGATGAAGATTTTGATAGACTTGACTACTTTATATCAAACGCTATCATCTCTGGTCGTGCTGTTGTTGGTGGTTTTGCTCCATTTATGAGGCTAAAACCAAAAGGTCTTGGAAATATCTACACTGCAACAGTTGAAGCTTTTGTAGTTGGTGCACAAGAGGCTGCAAAAAGGATGGAAGTTAATGGTGGTGGAAGTATCATCAGTATGAGTTCAACAGGAAACCTTGTTTACACTCCAAACTATGCAGGTCACGGAACAAACAAAGCAGCAGTTGAAGCTATGGTTAGATACGCAGCAGCAGAACTTGGTGAGAAAAACATCCGTGTAAATGCAGTAAGTGGTGGACCAATCGATACAGATGCATTAAAAGCATTTCCAAACTATGAAGAAGTAAAAGCTGAAGTTGTAAAACGCTCTCCACTATCTCGTATGGGAGATGTTACAGACTTGACAGGTGCATGTTTGTTTTTATGTTCAGAAGCCTCATCATGGCTAACAGGACAAACTATAGTTATAGATGGTGGAACTACTTTTCAATAAATCTTATAATAAGAGATAAAGTGTTAGACTATATCTCTTTTCTAAAACACTTAGAAAAGTAATAAAATTATCTAGCTAAATCACACCAACTATAAATATATCTATTTTAATCTTCCTCTACAAATCCAAAATCTTCATCATCACCTTTTTGAGCTTCTACTATATCATCTATAAGCTCTTTTGCTTCATCTTCATCTATATCACCACTTTGTATATCATCTAATACATCTTCTAAGTCTGCTTTAAATTCACGAAGCTCTTCTATCTCTTCTTTTGCATCTTCTGAAGCATCTTTGTTATCTGCTATCTCTTCAAAAATCTCATCAAGTCTTTCATTTATATCCGGTATAACACTCTTTGTTAAAAGTTCTTCTAATTTTTCTGTATATGACATCTATTTTTCCTTATTTTTATTTAATAGTTCTAAAACTCTTTTTTTACCCATCTTTCTTGCAAAATCTACTGCTTTAAAACCTTTATTATCCACTGCATCTATATTTACACCTAACTCTAAAAGTTTTTTTATTATCTCTATCCTACCATAAGATATTGCTGACATAAAAGGAGTAAATCTACTTTTT
>JAADDU010000060.1 GCA_013153755.1 Campylobacterota bacterium
GGTGGTGGTCATGCTGGTATAGAAGCATCCCTTGCATCTGCTAGGATGGGAAATAAAACTCTACTTATCTCTATGTTGGCTGAAAATGTTGGAGCTACAAGTTGTAACCCTGCCATAGGTGGACTAGCTAAAGGGCATCTTGTTCGTGAGATAGATGCACTTGGTGGGGAGATGGGGCTTATAACTGATGAAGCCGGAATCCAGTTTCGCATACTTAACCAAACAAAAGGTCCTGCAGTTCGTGGCAGTCGTGCTCAAATAGATATGGATAAGTACAGAGTTATAGCTAGAAATGTTGTGCTAAACACTCCAAATCTGGACTTAACACAAGAGATGGCAGATAGTTTGATAGTGCAAGATAACGAGATAAAAGGGGTAAAAACAGACCTTTTAAATGAGTATAGTGCATCTAAAGTTATCATCACAAGTGGAACTTTTCTAAATGGTATCATCCACATAGGTGAAGTTCAACAAGTTGGTGGTAGATTTGGTGAGCAAACAAGTGTTAACCTTAGTGCATCTTTGAAAAATGATTGTGATTTGACTATATCTAGGCTTAAAACAGGTACTTGTGCGAGGATAGACAGCTCAACTATAGATTTTAGTGTGATGGAGGAGCAGGGTGGTGATGAGCTTCCAAACCCTTTTAGTTTTAGAACTAACCGTGAAGAGTTTAGGGCCACAAAAAAACAGCTACCTTGTTACATAGCTTACACAAATGAGACAACACACAACATCATAGAGTCAAACTTTTACAGAGCACCACTCTTTACAGGACAAATCGCAGGAAAAAGCCCTAGATACTGCCCAAGTATCGAAGATAAGATAGATAAATTTCCAGATAAAGAGCGACACCACCTTTTCATAGAACCACAAACTATGGACAATACAGAGTGCTACATAAACGGTTTAAGTACCTCTTTGCCACCAGAGGTTCAAAGAGATATGATCCACTCAGTAAAGGGGATGGAAAATGCCAAGATAGTTCGTTATGGCTATGCTATAGAGTACGATTTTGTTGACCCAAGGGAGCTTAAACATTCGCTAGAAACTAAAAAAGTAAAAGGTTTGTATCTAGCAGGGCAGATAAATGGCACAACAGGCTATGAAGAAGCAGCAGCACAAGGTCTTATGGCAGGGATAAATGCATCTTTGGCACTTCAAGACAAAGAGCCACTCATACTTAGAAGAGATGAAGCATATATAGGTGTTTTGATAGATGATTTGGTAACAAAAGGGACAAAAGAGCCTTATAGGATGTTTACAAGTAGAGCAGAATACAGACTTTTACTTCGTGAAGAGAGTGCAGATACAAGGTTATCATCTTACGGATATGAATTAGGGCTTTTAGATGCAGTGGTTTTTGAGAAAGTGAAGTTAAAAGATAAGCAGATAAAAGATGGTGCAAAACTTTTAGAAGATACAAAGTTTACACCAAACAAAGAGTTTAATGCTATTTTAGAGAAGATGGATGAACAACCTCTAAAAGATGTATCAACAGCCCAACAACTAGTAGCTAGAAAGAGTTTTGATGTTGCTAAGATGCTCACAATCTGCCCAGAGCTAGAAAAGTATGATGAGTATATAAAAGATGAGATACTTGTAGAGGGTAAATATGCAAGATATATAGATAAACAAACACTAGAGATACAAAGGATGAAAAAGTATCTAAAAGTATCTATCCCAGAGGGGTTTGATTTTAAAAGTGTGAGTGGACTTAGTAAAGAGGTTGTGGAAAAACTAGAGATGTTTAATCCACCAACACTTCAAGCTGCGATGAATATCAGTGGAATCACCCCAGCAGCGATAGAGATACTTCATATATATATAAGAATAGATGCAAAAAAGGTTAAAAAATAGTGAAAACATACTACTATGTACATACAGGACACCGTATAGGTTTAGATAGGTTTAGAAGGGCTACAACGATTTTAAGACTTTTAAAAGATGAAGATATAACCCTTTTATGCTCAGATTTTCGTATAGCAAATGAGGCTAGAGATTTTGGAGTGGATAAAGCGGTGGGTATAGATGTGGTTAGAAATATCCCACAAATCACACACTTTAGAGATAGACTTATATTTGATTCTGATGAAGCAAACCCTATAATGCTTGAAGATATGAAAAACTATTTTTCCTCTTTTTTACATATACCTGAAGAGATGGTTGTGGTTGATGATAAATACTTTAAAGAGTATGAAAAAACTATACCTTTAGCCTTTTTCTTTGGTGATGATGATTATGAAAAAGATTTGGAAAAAAATCTCTCTTTTCTTGATGGTTTGGATGTTGATTTACAACTTGGATACTACTACTTTTTTGATTATGAAGATATGTTAAAAGAAAAATTTCCCAGACATCATGAGTTTGAGGATTATGACGAAGTGATAACAAAATCAAAAGTTCTTATAACTGCATCTCCTCAAGCAGTTTTAGAAAACCTTGCAGCAGGTGGAAAACCTATCTATTTTCAAAGAGAGGATTATACTCATAGATTTCAAGAATTTTTTAAGAAACTTAATGTCCCTATAATCAAAAGTTATGATAATAGTCAACTTTTGACAATATTGGAAAATATATCTACGCATGAGTATTACCAACAGGAACAAAATAGTGACAATTTAGTAGAATTTATAAAAGATAGCTTAAATTTATAAAGACTTAAAAGTTATTTGGTGTATAATCAGGTTTTAAAAATTCACAATAAAGTGAGCAGATATGGAAAATAATAGCCGTAGAGGTTTTATGGGAAAAGCATTTGGTGCTGTTGCAGCAGTTGGTGCAGTTGGTTCATTAGTTGCTATGAAAAAAACTTGGGATCCACTTCCAAGCGTTAAAGCAGCTGGTTTTACAACTCTTGATATGACAACTTATCAGGAAAATGTAATGGTTACAGAGAAATGGAGAGGGAAACCTATCTTCGTTTTAAAACAGTCAGCAGAAATGCTTAAAAAAGCAAAAGAAAATCCGAGAGATATAGAAAGACTTGTTGAGATAGCAGGTTCATATTATATGGTTTGTATTGGTTTATGTACACACTTAGGATGTATTCCAGCATTTAGACCAGAGTCAAATGATTTTAAATGTGCTTGTCATGGTGGCGAGTTTGATGCGTCAGGTATGGTTCAGTTAGTACCACCTCCACGAGGATTTGATATTCCTCCATTTAAAATAGATGGTACAAAATTGGTTCTTGGTGAAGTTGGTCCAGAGTGGCAAGCTATGAAAGATAATGGCATTACGCTATAAATAAGGGGAGGATAAATGGCACATTTTACAAAAGCAACTAGTGTTAAAGATTGGTTTAACCAACGCTTAGCAGTTGAAAAATTAGAAAAAGTGATGATGTCGGAGTATTGGATTCCGAAAAACATTAACTTCTTGTGGGCGATGGGTATGGTTCTTGTAATCACTTTCGCAATGTTAGTAGTATCAGGTATATTTTTATTAATGTACTATGTACCAACTACAACAGAAGCATTTAACAGTGTAAATTACACTATAATGAGAGAAGTTGATTTTGGATGGTTATGGAGACATGTTCACGGTGTTGCAGCATCTGTTGTTTTCTTAATTATTTATATCCACATGTTTACAGGTATTTACTATGGTTCTTATAAAAAGGGTCGTGAGTTAATCTGGATCTCTGGTATGCTTCTTTTTGTTGCATTTTCAGCAGAAGCATTTTCAGGATATATGTTACCATGGGGTCAAATGTCTTACTGGGCTGGTATGGTTATCACTAACTTATTTGCTGGTGGTTCATTACACGCAGATGGTTTAGTTGAGTGGATTCGTGGGGATTATGTTCCTGCACAAGCTTTCCTTGGTCGTTTCTTTATGCTTCATGTACTTCTTGTTCCTTTAGCTATTATGGGTCTTATCGGTTTACACTTCGGTGCTTTAAGAATTCCACATGTTAATAACCAAGATGGTGAAGAGATTGATTTTGATGCTGAAGCTAAAAAATACTTAGCTGGAGACACAAAAGGTTCTAAAGTTATGCGTTTTGCAAATGACTTTATGTCTAAAGATATGATGGTTGTTGGAATTTTCTTAATATTCTTTTTCTACCTTGTATTTTATAATTATGGTTTTGCGATGGATCCAGTTAACTTTGATCCAGCTGATGGTCTTAAGACTCCTGCACATATCTACCCTGAGTGGTATTTCTTATGGTCTTATGAGATTCTTCGTCCGTTTAATATTGATTTAGGTCTTATTCTTTTTGCATTTGCTCAAGTTATTTTTGTTCTTTTACCATTTTTAGATAGAAGTCCAAATACATGTGCTGCAAATCGTCGTGGTACAGCATTTAAAGTTTGGTTTTGGTTAATGTTATCAAACATGATTGTTCTAACAGCTATGGGTAAACTACCTCCTGAAGGTATATTTAGTACTATCGGTCTTATTTCAGCAATTTTATTTGTTGTTATGTGGATAGCGCTTCCGTTTATTACAGCAAGAGAAAAAAAGGTATAAGGATAAAGATATGAAAAATAAAGAACCATTAATATTAGCAGTTGTCGTATTTTTTACACTTGTAACTTACTATTTGGTTGAGCCTTATGCTCACCATGTAATGCATAAACATGTAGAAAGCGAAGGTTTTGCTTATGCTGATTTACCAGCAATAACGAAAAAAGGTGATGCTGTTCGTGGTAAAGATTTAGTGATGAACGCTGGTTGTGCTGGTTGTCACTCTATTGAGTCTGCTGGTATGCCAGCTCCTATGGATGCAGTTATGGCAGCTCAAAGTTACGGTGTAAATCCACCAGATTTAAGTAATGCTGGTGCGATTTTTGATGCTAAGTTCTTATCTGACCTTATCAAAAATCCAGCTCATGCTTTAAAAGTTGAACATAAATTTGATGCTGAAAAAGGTCAAATGCATCCAATGGTTGCATTCTATGGTATGGGTGGCGATATTGATCAAGAAGTAGCAGATATGGTTGCTTACTTAAAATCTATTGCAGTTAAAGCTGAAGAAGTGACTCCTAAAATGGCATTTGAAAATGCTTGTGGTAGATGTCATGCTGTTGGTTATGAAAACTGGACTCAAATTGGTGAAAAACCTAAGTTTAAACATGAAAAAGATAGTCTTGCATTTGATATAAAAGTTATAGAATATCAAGATAGTTTAAGTAAGTATATGGGTAAATTACCACCAGATTTAAGTATGTATATCCGTTCTCGTAATGAGCACTTTATCTCAACTCTAATCGAAAACCCTCAAAATCATTTAGCTGGAACTGCTATGCCTCGTGTTGGTGTAACTGCAGAGTCTGCTGAGAAAGTTATTGAGTATCTTGAAGATGCTGGTGATCCTAAGCGTCATGAAAGAGCTGCTATAGGTATGAATGTTATGATTTATATCATTATATTTGCTATCTTTGCTCTTCTATGGAAAAAACAAGTGTGGAGAGATTTACACTAAATTTATTGGAGGCACGGTTTTAACCGTACTTCCAAGTTTTAAGGTACGGTTTTAACCGTACCTTACTTTTAAATATATGACTAAAGTCGTAGCTCCTTTAAAATTATTTTTTTTCTACAACAACAATAGTTCCACAAATAATATCGTGCAACCCTTTTTTTTGTTTCGTATAAAACGGAAGAAAAAGACCTAAGAGTGTAGTTGCAGTAAATAAAAAAGCAACAAATCTTACTAATGCTTTAAAGAAACCTATTTGTTCTCCAGTTGTATCATCAACTACTTTCATCTCATAAGCTTTTTTACCTGGAGTTTGTCCAAACCTACTAAGTAAATAGGCATAAACTAAACCATATATTGCTACACCACTAAACTGTGCCAATCCAGATGATTGAAAATCATCTTTACCATTAAGAATTACGTATGTTATAGCATATAATATAGGTGCATATATCATAAACATATCTGTTATAAGAGCTTTTATCCTATCTACGAATCTAGCATAGATATATATAGGCTTTTGCTCAACCTTTGTCTGTTTGTTTTGTTTTTTTATGTCTCTAAATCTCATAAGAAAGATTATAACAGATAAATACTTTTGTTTGTTTGAGAGAAAAAACACTCAAAAACACCTATAAAAGGGTAAAAAGTAAACAAATAGTCAATAAAAATCATAATTTAAACTTAATTTAAAAATTACCCATGTACAATGTGGAGTCTAAAAATGTATCACACTTTGTGAAGTGATAGTAGAGTAGCATTTGTGTTGTTTTGCTATCACTTCAACAAACAGGTGATGACACTTTAAAAAAACAGGAGAATGAATATGAAAAAAACAATGGTTTCTTTAGCGGCAGCGTCGTTAATCGCAACTTCAGCAATGGCTGCAGATAAAGGTATAGATATAGTAACAACTGGTCAAGCAGTTATTTATTATGAAACACACGAAGATAATGGTGCAGCAGATTTATTTGATCAAGGTGCTTCAGCAGCTAATGTTGGTGTTCAATTAAACTTAGGTGCTGACCTTGGTAATAACTTTACTTTTGGTTCTCAACTATCTTACTTAGGAACTTTAGGTTTAGAGCATAACTTAGTTTCTGGAACTAAGCAAGATCCTAATCAAAGTTTAAATAATGATCTTACTAGTCAAATTGTATTAAGTAAAATTTTTGTTGCTAAAAAAATTGCTAATACTACAATTAAAATGGGTCGTCAAGAACTTCCTAAATCACTTTCTCCTTTAGCTTTCTCAGAAGGTTGGAATGTATTTAAAAATACTTTAGATGCAATTTTAGTTGTAAATAGTGATATTCCTCAAACTACAGTTGTTGGTGCATATGTTACAGCATCTAATAGTACTGTAGGTGCTAGTGGTTACACTACAATGAATCAAGCTTCTGATGGTGGAGCTTATATGCTTACTGTTCAAAATAAATCTATACCTATGACTACGGTAACTGCTTCATATTATCATATATCTAAAGTTGCATATGACAGTTCTGCAGATGCAATCTGGATTGATGCGAAAATTAAAGACAAATCTTTACCAATGGGTCTTTGTGTAGGTCTTCAATATGGTTCAATCATGCCAGATCTTAACTATACAACAGCTGAGAAAGATACAACTGCTTATGGTATCAAAGTTGGTATTAAACCGATTAAACCATTAGCTATCTCTTTAGCATACTCTTCAGTTGATGATGGTTCAATCGCTGTGAAAAATCTTGCAACAGGTGTAAAAACTCCATTATTTACACAAATGGTATATAACCAAAATGCAATTGCTTCAGATAATGATACATTCGTACTTAAAGGTGTTTATAACACTGGTGACTACGGTAAAATTATTGCTCAGTATGGTATGACTACAGATAGTAATACTGGTGGTACTGCTGCAACTGAAAATGATTATAACGAATTTGATCTTATCTATAAAGTTAAAGCTGGTGGTGTTCAATACTTCGCTTCAGTTATCTATATAACTACAGATAAAAAAGCTGGTATCATTGGTGCTGCTAATGCTGATAAAGATGCTAAACTTCGTGTTTGGGCTCGTTACGCATTCTAGGAAGTTATCTAACTTTTTAATTTAACGATTCGTCGTATAAAAACCTTATTCTCACACTCTGTGTGGGAATAATCTTTACATTAACCCCATTCCAAAAACTTTATGTTATAATCTCTTAAAATTTATAAAAAAGAGAACCCCATGAAAATTTTTAAAATCCTTTTCTTGTCTTTAGTCTTGCTGCTTCTTGGTGGATGTGGTAATAAAGTTGCATTTAAACCAAAAGAACCACTTGCAAACTCTGCATTGGTGTATATATATGTTATATCTGAACTTGGT
>JAADDU010000196.1 GCA_013153755.1 Campylobacterota bacterium
TTACATCTATAGCATTCATAGAAAAAGCACCCATATTTTGCATAAGCGTTGAACGAAAGTTTACTAAAAGAGATATACCTATAAATGCACTAAGGATAAGTTCAAAAAAAGTACTTAAACCACCTATAGCTGATGAAATATTTACAGACACTAAAACCTCTAAAAATAGGTATATCATAAAGTAAATCATCTAAATTAGTTCCATAATCTTACTAAAAATTTCATCTTTATTTACTGATGTTTTTTGTGTTGTTTTTCTATCATATATCTGAACTAAGCCATTACTTAACTCTTTACCTATAATTATAGTATAAGAAAAACCTATAAGCTCTGCATCTTTCATCTTGGCACCAAACCTATCTTTTCTATCATCAAGTATAACTTCTACACCACTATCTTGAAGTTTAGCATATAACTCTTCTCCAAGTGCTACTTGTTCTTCATCTTTTATATTACTTATCATGATATTTACCATATATGGAGTAGTTTCTTTTGTCCAGATACATCCGTTTTCATCATGGTTTTGCTCTATGACAGATGCTACAAGTCTGCTCACACCTATACCAAAAGTTGCCATTTCAAAAGGCTTTGGTTTTCCACCTTCATCATTAAACTTTGCTTCAAGGGCAGATGAGTATTTATCTCCAAGTTGGAAAATATGTCCAACCTCTATCCCTTTTTTAAAACTAAGTTCTCCACCACATTTGCACTTCTCATCAAGCTTTTTAGTTTGTAGTTCTTCATAACTTTTTTCATTTAGTGCATCTATCTCTTCTTCATGATCAAAAATAGTTTCAATATTTGCTCCATAATCACAACTATCACAAACTACTATAGTATCTTCACCACTATCTGCTAATACATGAAACTCTTTACTTCCACTACCACCAATAGCACCACTATCAGCCTCAACCACTCTAAAATCAAGCCCAAGTCTTGTGAAGATTTTTTTGTAGGTCTCTTCCATAAGGTTAAACTCTCTTACCATATCCTCTTTAGATGAGTGAAAAGAGTAACCATCTTTCATCAAAAACTCACGACCTCTTAAAAGTCCATATCTAGGTCTAGCTTCATCACGAAACTTTGTATTTATCTGGTAAAGATTTAGTGGTAAATCTTTATAACTTGTAACTCTATTTTTTACAAGCATAACCATAGCTTCTTCATTTGTAGGACTAAGTACAAAATCATTTTGATGTCTATCTTTTATGCGTAACATCTCTTTACCCATATCATCAGCACGACCACTTTGATCCCAAAGAGCAATAGGTGTCACAAAACTAAGTTGAACTTCACTACAACCAGCCTTATCAAGTTCCTCTTTTACAACACGGCGTATCTTTTCTAGTACTATCTTACCAAGAGGCATATAGTTATAAAGTCCAGCACCCTGTTGGTTTATAAAACCAGCTCTAATTAAAAATTTATGTGATGGCAGAGTTGCATCTGCTGGTGCTTCTTTACTTGTTGGTATAAATGCTCTACTTCTTCTCATATAAGACCTTTAATAGTTTTTAATTTATCTTTATCTATACTTTTACTAAATATATTCATCATATTTACACTTATATCTACACTTGTATTCTCAGCAGAATTTCTCATGCTAGTTGTCATATCATGCAAAAATCTTTTCAGTGCTTGTTCACACATTTTTTTAGCTTCATATTCGTATTCTTTAGGTATAAAACCTTTTTTTATAGCTCTACTACTCTCTTGTGCAGCTGATAAAGATGCTTTTTCATAAATCTCTTTTATAATTGGTTCCATATCAAGAGCATTTAGTGATTCAAAAAACTCAACTATCGCTCTACCTATAATACCATGAGCTGATTTTGCTGCATCTTCTCTATGAGTTAAGTTTTCATCTATGATAACTTTTAAGTCATCTATAACATAAAGGTTTATGCGTTCACCTTTGTTATAGTTTATATCTCTAGGAAGTGCTAAATCAAACCAATATCTGTCAAAGTCACAAGGTTTTATAATCTCGTCTGTTATGATGGGAACTGGTGAAGAAGTAGCACTAAAGAGTATATCAAACTCATTTATAGCATTTGGTAACTCTTCAAAATCTATAACTTTTGTACCACATAACGCTGCAAGAGCTTCAGCTTTATGTTTAGTTCTATTCATGATATATACATCAGCACCAGCATTAACAAGATGCCTTGCTGTTATATCTGACATCTCTCCAACACCTATAACTAAAGCTTTTTTGTCTTTTAAATTATCTAATAATGACTTTAATTTAGAAACTGCTACACTAGCCATAGAAACCGGTTTTGAAGATATATCTGTAGCATTTCTTACTTTAGCAGCACATCTAAAAGCACTCTTCATAGTACGGGCTAGTTTTTTAGAACAATATCCATTATCATAAGAGAATCTAAAAGCATCTTTTAACTGACCAGCTATCTGTGTCTCACCTATAACCATAGAATCAAGTGAAGATGCAACACTAAAGATATGATGAATCGCACTACTATCATCAAAAACATCAGCACGACCTTCTAACTCTTCTACACTTATACCAGCACGCATACTAAGCATCTCAAATATATGATTTGTAGCCCGTGCTACATCATCACAACTACACAAGACTTCCATTCTATTACAAGTTGAGATAAGTATAGCTTCACTAATAATCTCTGAAGATGTTAATTTTTTTAGGCATCCGTGCATATCTTCATCATGTGGATAAGATAACTTTTCTCTTATCTCTATAGTTGAATTTTTATGTGAAAAACTTATATTTAGGTAGTGCATTAGTAACTTCTTTTTATCATAGTTTGTAGTATCTCTATGAGAGCTTCATCATCTTTAACTGCCATCATAGCTTCATTTGAGAGTTCTTTAGCAAGTACAAAAGAGCGTTCTACACTTTTATGCTCTTGCATTTTAGTTTTTATCCAAAGAGTATCTTCTTCATCTATCTTTTTAGCGTGAAAACTCTCTAACTTCTTTTTACCCTCTGCATCTAACTCATGGTAAAGATAGATATATGGAAGTGTACATTTACCCTCTACAAAGTCATTCATAGCTGGTTTACCAAGAGTTTTGCTATCTGAAGTTATATCTAGTATATCATCTATGATTTGAAAAGATAACCCAAGGTTTCTTCCATAAAGAGCATAAGCATCAGCATCTTTACCAACAAGTAATGCAGCAGCACAAGCAGCAGCTTCTATAAGCGTAGCTGTTTTTAGATAGAGCATATCAAGGTATAGCTTCTCATCTGTATTAAACTTTTCTGCCATCTTTACATCTTGCATCTCACCTTTGCTAAGTGCAGTTACACTAGATGCAATGGTTTTTGCTACATTTTTATCAAACCCAACTAGCTCTGTAAAAGCTTTTGAGTAAAGTATATCTCCAAGCATAACTGCTGTCTTACTTCCCTCTGTTGCATTTACAGATGCTACACCTCTTCTTGTGAGTGCTTCATCTATCACATCATCATGAAGTAAACTAGCACCATGTATAAGCTCAACTATTGCAGCTAAAAGTGGAGCTTTTTCATGTTCACCAGCTATCTTTAAAATTAACTTTGCTCTAAGTCTTTTTCCACCACTAAGCATCCCAAAAAGACGAGTCACCTCATCATAGTCAATCTCTTTTATAAGTCTTGCTATCTCATCTTCAACTCTTTGCATCTACCCCTCTTTTAACCATTTTTCAAATACTTTAACTTTATATCCATACTACTATCAGATAAAAAAACATTAAAAATTGCTCTTTTTTTCTCATAATCAAACTCTTTAAATTTAACTAACAGATATGATACATTATAATAACCCTTACCTCTAGGTTTTAGCTTTAATCTAAAACTCCCATTTTTATTTCTAAGGTATAGTATATTTTGTGCCACAATTTTATCATAAGAACGATGAATAACTAAAACACCATTTTTATAAAGAGTCCATCTAAATTTAAAGAGTTTTTCTTTATCATCATATTTTACAAGGATTTTCTTTACCTCATCTTTTTTCAATTCTATAGTTTTAATATCTCTAAATTCATCACAAAACAAAGAACTAAAACTTAAAACAAAAAGAAGTAAAATCCTCATAAAAAAGTTCAAAATATATTACTCACTTTTTGAGACTATCTCACCCATAAGTTCTATGCTTAAGCTCTTCATTTTACTCTCAACATCATCACGGTTTTCTACCATAAATCTATCGATTTTTTCACCATAATTTTCGCCCAATTGCTCTTCTAAAACCATCTCTAAAGCAGCTCTTCTTTTTATAAAGTTTTCCAAATCAAATCTAACAACATCATTGTTAGCATTAAAAATAATATCCATCAATTTACTTGTAGGAGAACCTAAAAAAACATCATCTTCATCTTCAAATAGTGCACTGTATTTTGACATCTTATAATTCCTTATATATTTATATTTCGCGATTATATCTTAGTTTACTTAATGATTTGTGTACCAACACCAGCTGATGTAAAAAGTTCAAGTAACATTGAGTGTTCAAGTCTTCCATCTATGATATGGGCTTTTTTTACCCCGCCATCTATCGCTTCTAAACAAGCATCTACTTTTGGCACCATCCCACCATGTATAGTTCCATCATCTTTTAAAGCTTGAACCTCTGCTTTGGTAAGTGTTTCTAAAAGATTTTTATCATTATCTAAAACACCAGCAGTATCTGTCAAAAATATGATTTTATTTGCACCTATAGCTTTTGCTACATAAGAAGCACAAAGATCTGCATTTATATTAAACCCAGGGTGTCCCATCTCTTCTCCAGCTGCAATAGGAGCTATAACAGGAACAAATTTATCTGATATAAGCTTAGAAATAACTATAGGTTTTACTGCATCTATATTCCCCGTAAGTCCCCACTTTGCAAAATCTTTTGCTTTTGCCGTTATAAAATGAGCATCTTTACCACTTATACCTATAGCTTTTGCACCGTGAGAGTTTAAAAGTGAAACTATCTCTTTGTTTATCTCACCACTCAAAATCATCTCAGCAATCCTCATCACCTCTTTTGTAGTAACTCTTTGTCCATCTATAAATTTTGTATCAATATTTAGTGCATCTAGCATTTGAGTGATTTTACTACCACCACCATGAACTATAACAGGCTTAATCCCCACAAGATACATAAGTAAGATATCTTCTGCAAACTTCTCTTTTAACTCAACTGATGTTTGAGCAGAACCACCATACTTAATAACTACTATCTCATCTCTAAACTCTTTTATAAAAGGTAACGCTTCAAGCAGTGTTTTTACTGTTTCTATCTTTTTTTGCATACTTTTTCCCTACAAATACCTAAAATTATTTAATATAAGCAATTATACTTAATAAAATCTTTATTTTATACAAGAAGTCTATTTAAATTTAATTTGGTATAATCGCTTAATAAGTTAAGAAGAGATAAACAAGGCATTTATAAATGATAATACCACCAAATTTATTACAAAATAAAAAGATAGTCTTGGGCGTAACCGGCTCTATTGCTATCTATAAATCTTTAGAACTAGTTAGATTATTTGTTAAAGCTGGTGCAGATGTTAAAGTGATTATGACACCATCAGCGAAAAAATTCATTGCACCTCTTAGTTTTGAAACACTAAGTTCAAATAAGGTTTTAGATGATACAAATGAATCATGGGCAGATGAGCATAATCATATAAAAATCTCAGAATGGGCTGACTTGTTTATCATAGCTCCTACAACTGCAAACACTATAGCAAAACTTGCAAATGCTTGTGCAGATAACATCCTTTTACAATCAGCACTAGCATTTCCAAACACAAAAATCATAGCACCATCTGCAAATACAAATATGCTAGAAAATCCCATAACAAAAGCAAATTTAAAGATGCTAGCTATAGCAAACTTTGAAATAGTAGATACTCAAGTAAAAGAATTAGCTTGTAAAACAACAGGTAATGGTGCTATGGCTGAACCTACAGAAATCTTTTGGCAAAGTGCAAAAGCTCTTTTAAAAGATGATTTTTGGAAAGACAGAAGAGTTATAGTTACTGGTGGAGGAACTATAGAAAAGATAGATGATGTTAGATATATCTCAAACTTTTCAAGTGGTAAGATGGCTTCAGCTTTAGCATCTGCACTTTACTGTAGAGGTGCTGATGTAAACCTCATAGCAACAAGATTTGAACAAGAGATACCAAACGATATACACCTCATAGATGTTGAATCTTCATCAGAGATGTATGAATATCTTGTAGATTCCATACGTATCGCAAAAAAAGGCAAATTATCTAAAGCTTCCCTTATGAATGATGAACAGATACACCTCATACAAAAAAAACCATACCTTTTTATGGCAGCAGCTGTTAGTGACTATGTTCCAAAATTTACTCAAAATGGTAAATTGAAAAAAGATATGCTTGGAGATGAGTTTAGTTTAGAACTTACAAAAAACATAGATATACTTAGCAATATAAATAAAGATGGTATAACAACTGTTGGTTTTAAAGCAGAGATGGATGAAACAAATGCTATGAAAAATGCTAAAAATATGTATGATAAAAAAGTTTTAGATGCAGTATGTCTAAATATTCTAAAAGATTCATCTAGTTTTGGAACGGATACAAATAAAATTGAGTTTATAACAAAGGATACCACTGCATCTTTAAAAGATGCAGATAAATTAACTTTATCATTTGAGATTTTAAACCATGCAAAAGGAGTTTGTGATGAATGAAGCAAAACACATAGCTATAATCATGGATGGAAATGGTCGTTGGGCTGAAGGACAAGGAAAAAAACGGATAAAAGGGCATGAAGTAGGTGCAAAAGTTGTTAAAAAGATAACTACATACTGTGCAAACCATAAAGAGATAGAAAGACTAACGCTATACGCTTTTTCAACAGAAAACTGGAAACGCCCCCGTTTAGAAGTTGAATTTTTAATGAAGTTACTTGATAATTTTTTAAAAAAAGAACTCCCTACATACTTAGAATTAAATACCCGTTTTGAAGCTATAGGTGACATACGAGCTTTTTCAAAATCACTTCAAAAAACCATACGAACTATAGAAGAAAAAACTTCTCATTGTGATGGTTTAGTACAATCATTAGCATTAAATTACGGTGCACATGATGAGATAATTCGTGCAGTAAATAAAATAAAAAACTATGATGAAAACATAACAGAAGCGATGTTAAGCAATGCACTTGACTGTAAAGATAGTGTAGATATACTTATCCGTACTGGTGGAGATCATAGACTTTCAAACTTTTTACTTTGGCAAACTGCTTATGCTGAACTTTTTTTTACAGATACTCTTTGGCCAGACTTTACAACAAGTGAATTAGAAAAAATCATAAAAAAATTTACAAAGATTGAACGCCGTTTTGGAGGATTAAAATAGTGGAACTTTTTATTGCATCTATACTAGGTATCCTCATAGGCTCTTTTTTAAATGTTGTTATACTAAGAATTCCAAAAGATGAAAGTGTAGTTTTTGGAGCTTCTCATTGTCCCAAATGTCTTCATCCTCTAAAACCTTGGCATAATATACCCATAATTTCTTGGATATTTTTAATGGGAAAATGCTCTTTTTGTAAAACAAAAATCTCGATTCAGTATCCTCTTATAGAGTTAGCTTCAGGAGCTATATTTTTCTTTATAGCTTTAAAATACTCTATATCTATCCCATCTTTATTTATTGCACTTAGCTTTTTAATGCTTCTTGCACTGTCAATCATAGATTTAAAGTATAAAATGATTCCAGATTCTCTCAACCTTTTAGCTATACTTTTTGCTATCTTAGG